>DMYM01000375.1:3470-3627 GCA_003483645.1 Verrucomicrobiales bacterium | reverse complement strand
CTGATGATGGTAATGCCAGCAGGAATCGTGATGCTCGTCAGGCTGGCGCAGTTAGAGAAGGCACGCTCACCGATGCTGGTAACACCTTCAGGAATTGTGATGCTCGTCAGGCTGGCGCATGCATTGAAAGCACCGCTCCCGATTTCAGTGACGGTAT
>DMYM01000375.1:0-3115 GCA_003483645.1 Verrucomicrobiales bacterium | reverse complement strand
ATCAGGAGTTCCCCGGAGGCATTTCCATCACAATCGGTGATGGTGACCCTCTCATCGTCCGTGGTGTAAGTCAGATCGCTGACATCAGCCGCGTGGAGGGGTAGGACTGCGCACGCAAAGAGAGCCAGAAGAGCAAGGAGCGTTTTCATAACGCTCCTGATCTATCAGAATCCTGGCTAAGAGGGAAAGGGAAAGCGCTAGGTCATGTGCCTCTTCCTTTCTTGGCACCCGAACGGCCAGAAGTGGTGGGAAGGAACCTACAAAGACGGCAAAGAAGTCTCAGGGCAATACTTCAACAACAAGGGCGAAGAGGTTGAGACGAACGCACAGTCACTAAAATAACACACCCCCCTTAGCGGTCAAATTACCTCTGGGAGCGGCTCGTGCTCGGTGTCGACCAGGAACTGGGGACGGCCGCTGAGGTCAGGCAAGGTGGCCTTGTTGATGTCGATCCCCATGTTGTGATAGAGGGTTGCGAAGATCTCCTGGAAGTGGACAGGTCGTTCGTCGGCTTCTCCGCCCATTCGGTCGGTCGTTCCGATGACTTGCCCCGTGCGCATCCCACCGCAGGCCAGGAGGGCGTTGGCCACCCGCGGCCAGTGGTCCCGTCCCGCATTTTTGTTAATGGTAGGCATGCGTCCAAACTCGCCCCATGCAATCACGGTCGTGTCGTCGGCCATTCCGCGCTGGTGCAGATCTTCGACCAGTGCCGTGAGAGCCTGATCGAAATCGGGAAAGTTCTCCTTTGCTCGCGCGAAGTTGCTCCCGTGCCAATCCCAGAAGCTGTAGCTCACCGTCACCACCCGCGCCCCGGCTTCGACCAGACGCCGGGCGACGAGGAATTGTTCGTTCATGCGCGGAGCAGCATCGCCTTGCACCTTGCTTGTCCCTTTGCCATACCTCTCCCGAATCTTGGGGTCTTCCTTGCTGAGGTCGAGCGCTTCCAGGAGTCGGCTCGAAGTCAGAAGATCGAAGGCCTCCTCTTGGAAGGCGTCCATGCCCTCCATCATGCCGCTGGCGTCAAGATTGCGCCGCAGGCCGTCGAAGCTCTTTAGTAGGCGCCTGCGATCCTCCAAGCGCTCCATCGTGATCCCCTGAAGGGTCATGTCCGACTTGGTGTCCCCCAACGGCATAAACGCGCGGTGGCTGACCCCGACGAAGCTGTTCTTCCCGAAGTTGTAGGGGCTATGCTTCATTTTCGGGGAGAGATTGATGTAGCTGGGTACCGTCTCTTTCTCGCCGCCCTGCAAACGCGAAATCACGGTTCCTAGCTCGGGCCAACCTCCTGCGGGCTGATTGTTGCTGCTCCGCCCAGTCGTGCACTGGAAAGAGGCGTGCTGGCCGATCGATCCCACCAGGGAGTTGACAAAGACGAGTTTGTCCGCCATCGCCGCCATGCGCGGGAGGTGCTCACAAATGCGGATGCCGGGCACTTTGGTCGAGATCGGAGAAAACTCTCCTCTCACATTGGATGGAGCGTCCATCTTCAGATCATACATGTCCTGATGGGGCGGCCCCCCAGGCAGGTAGATCATAATGATGGCCTTGTTCGATCGTCCGGTTCCCGTCTCCTTCTGCGCGCGGAGCAACTGAGGAAGGCTCAACCCACCCAGTCCCAGCGCTCCGATCTTGATAAAATTGCGACGCGATCGACGGTCGCAAAATCCACCGTGTTGTTGTCCGAAGATGTTCAGCATACCTAGGAAGACAGGAGGCGGAGAATGCCGGCACCATTATAAAGCAACGAAACGGGAGAAACAACTTCGTTGGTTAGTCTGCCGGTGACACGATGGAAGGACTTGTGGTAAGGACCAGCCTTCTGCTGTAGCCCAAACACACCCCCACATCAGGGTGCAGGAAACAGGGTGGGGGGTGGTTTGGCTTTGCGCCCTGCGTGTGTGGACCGAGAGCCCCGTCCGCTCCGCCACTTTTCCCCTGGTTTTGCAGGGGCTGTGATTGAGAGGCACTACTTCCACTGCCAAGGCAACCAGTTTGACAGGTGCAGCCCCTGATCTACCCTTGAGCATGCCCTGCTGTCTTAATGCCAGCACCATTCGGCCCGTTCCTTTGCTGGATAAGATCCGCATTGTCGGGGAGACCGGTTATGGCGCCATTGAACTATGGCACGATGAGCTTGATGCATACATTGCAGGTGGGGGTACGATGGTGGATGTGAAAAACGCTCTGTCCGATCAGGGCTTGGTTGTGCCGACGACCATTTACCTTGCCGACTGGTTCGATGCCGGACCGGAGGCGTATCCCGTGGTGCTTGAGGAATGCAAACGGCGCATGGCGCAGGCGGCGGAACTGGGTGCTCCGCATGTCATTGCCAGTCCGCCTGCGGGCGAGGCGGATCATGACATTGGCTCGGCACGCTACCGTGAGTTGCTGGAGATTGGCGCGACCATGGGGGTGAAGCCGTCCATGGAGTTCCTTGGGTTTGTGGATCAGTTCAACACGATTGAGGACGCACTGGATGTGATGGAACGCTGCGGTCATCCCGATGCTACGATCATCCTTGATCCCTACCACGTCTTTCGCGGTGGCGGCGAGGTGGAGTCCATTCTGAAACTCAAACCCGAACAGGTCGCCATATCCCATTTCAACGATGCCCCTGGGGCGCCGCCCCGGGAGGAACAGCATGACCACAACCGTGTGATGCCAGGCGAGGGACATCTCGACCTCACGCGCTACTGCGCCTTGCTCCGGGAAATCGGCTACGAGGGCTGGCTTTCGTTGGAATTATTTAATGAAAAACACTGGGCCGAGGATCCTGCTGAGGTTGCGCGGGTCGGGCTGGAAAAACTTCAGCAGTGGTGGAGCCGTAGTTAACTGCGGAGAGGAATCCCCTTTTTCGTCAAGGCTCCGGAACGGGCTGGGGGGCGGGGGTGCAATGATTTCCAGAGCCGACGCGAGCCATTTTCCCTTCGCCCAAAAGAAAGGGCTTACCAATAGCGATCCTTTCAAATTGCATCTTCGCCCTGCGCCCTCAAGCGCCCTCCAGTCAGCTGTTTTGGAATGGGTGGCCCTTAGTGGGGTGCAGGTCGGACGATTACTGTTTGAGCAGTAACCTGAGCAGTAATCGCAGCAAGTTATTCCCAAGGCGGACGGTGCC
>DMYM01000025.1:419-5416 GCA_003483645.1 Verrucomicrobiales bacterium | reverse complement strand
GAACCATTGCGCCGGTTATATCTCGTGTTCTTCCTTCCCTTCCTGCTTCTGGCCACGGTGCTCGGATCGGAGGGGCTGAAGCGGGTCTTCCTTTCCTTTCTCTGGCGCATGCCGCGGACGCGGCTGGAGGACCTGGTGGAAGGATTCGTGCAACGCTGCGTGCCCTCGGAGTTTTACCCCTCCATGCAGGAAGTGCTCGGGGCGGAGAGGGCCAGGGGCCGCCGTCTCGTGCTGGTATCGGCCAGTCCCGAGTTCTATGCCCGGCCCCTGGGCGAAGCCCTCGGGTTCGATGCAAGTTATGGCACGCGGGTGGAGTTTGAAGACCTGATGCCGCTCTTCCCCGATTTCACCGGAGGGAACAACAAGCGGGAGATGAAGGTGGCGCGTCTCCTGGAGGAAGGCGAGATCGCACATGAAGGGATTCAGGAGAACAGCAGCGGATTCTCGGATAGCATGGTGGATCTGCCCATGCTGCGCCTCTGCGAGGAAGTAACGGTGGTCAACCCGGGAGAACGATTGCTTGCCATTGCCGAGGCAGAGGGCTGGGAAGTGGTGCGACCGGAGCGGCCCTTCCTTGGCAGGAGCCAGATGGGCTGGCGAAGATTGAAGCAGATGGTCGGATTCGACGGTGCCTTCGATGAGTGAGAAAAATCGTTGGGAAACTGGGGCAGGTTGGTATAGGGCTCCCCTTCCACGGAGAACCATGAATCGAAGACGAGCTACCAGCAACGAGCGTCGGTCGGCGCTCAGCGACACGGCTTCCCGCCGCCGGGTTCTGCCTCTTGATGCAGACTTGGCGGTTTTTTTGTGCCCGTGATAGCCCCGTCCGGGGATCACTTTGAATCAACCTGGAATAATACGAACAGGTAACGACATGATAAAAGCAGGAACAGCGCCTGCCCTGGCAGGTTGCATGCTAGCCGGACTTTTCGCTGGCTGCGGCGATAAGGGAAAGGAGAATGAGGCCGGAAACGGGGAAGGTGCTACGGCCCTCGTGATCACCGCGATTCCGGACGAAAAGGTCAGCGATCAGGAGGCCAGGTTCCAGGCCCTCATAACCTATCTTGCGGGGCAGCTCGGGATCAGGGTCGAGTTTTCAATCTCGAAGGACTACGCCGCTGCAGTGCAGCGTTTCGCCAATGGCGAAGTTCACATGGCCTGGTTCGGGGGCCTGACCGGGGTGCAGGCCCGGGACCGGGTGGAAGGTGCCCGCGCCATTGCGCAGGGGTCTGCCGATCCGCAGTTCAAGAGCTACTTCATCGCCAACGCCTCCACCGGGTTGGGGAGAGGGGACGAGTTCCCGGCCGAGGCCATCAAGGATCTTACTTTCACCTTCGGGAGTCCGAGTTCGACCTCCGGGCGTCTCATGCCCGAGTACTTCATCAGGAAGAACACCGGCAAGCCGACTGCCGAGTTCTTTTCAAGGGAGGTGCAGTTCCAGAAGTCGGGGGGGCACGTGGCAACTGCCGAAGCGGTGCAGGCAGGCTCGGTGCAGGTGGGTGTGTTGAACTTCAAGACCTACGACTCAATGGTGGCGGATGGCAGGCTGGACCCCGGGAAGGCTCCCATCATCTGGATCACGCCTGATTATGCCGACTACAATCTCACCGTTCATGGTGACTTGGACAACTATTTTGGGGACGGATTCATTGACAAACTGCAGAAGGTCTTGGTGGAGTGCAGCGATCAGGAGGTGCTCAAGGCCTTCAACCGGGAGGCCTTGATCCCGGCCAGTAATGATGACTTCGCCGAGATCGAGGCGGTGGCGAAGGAGCTTGGTCTGATGCGTTAGGAGCCTGATTTCGTATTCACACTACGGGCCCTCCGCCCACCACAGGTGGAGAGCCCCGCGTTCTCTCTGTTGTTCTCTTGAAAGTAGACATCCAACTCACTGACGCAGGCATTTCCTTCGGGGGTGTGCACGCCCTGCGGGGCGTCAACCTCTCGGTTGCAGAGGGGGAGCAGATCTGCATCATCGGCCCAAGCGGGAGCGGCAAGAGCACGCTGCTTGGGTTGATGAATGGACGCCTCCTGACAGAAACGGGATCAGTGGAAGTCCTTGGCCAGGATCTATTGCAACTCACCGCCCGGCAGATGCGGGAACTGCGTTGTGGCCTCGTCTGGGTGCCCCAGGACCTCGGTCTGGTGCCCAACCTGCGCGTCCTGCAGAACGTTCTCTGCGGGAAAGCGGGCCGGCTCGGGTTCTTGGGCCTCCTGCGCAGCCTGCTCCTCACCAGGATGTCGGAGGCAGAGGAGGTGCGCAGCCTGCTTGAGCGGCTGGGGATCCCGGAGAAACTCTATGAGCGCACGGATACGCTCTCCGGTGGACAACAACAGCGGGTGGCCATCGCGCGAGCCCTCTTCCAGGATCCCGTCGCCATTCTTGCTGATGAGCCGGTGGCCTCAGTGGACCCGGGCCGGGCGCGCAGCCTGCTCGAATTACTCACCGGGGTGGCCCGGGACGAGGGGATCACCCTGGTCATGAGCCTTCACCACGTCGAACTGGCGCGGGAGTTCTTTCCGCGCCTGGTTGGCCTGCAGGCTGGCCGGGTGGTATTCGATCAGTCCGCGGATGAAACCACGGACAGGCAATTGCGGGAACTTTACGCCACCGGGGAGAAATAGCCTGGATCATGAAGGAGCTCTCCAGATGGCGCAATTGGCTGGGCAGCCGTCGCCTGACGCTGCTCGCCGCCCTCGTCCTCTTCGTGGTGGGGCTCCTGGTGCTGGGGGCCCGGCTGGATGACCTCAAGCCCTCTAAAGGCGGACTGGAGCTGGCCGGAAAGTTTCTCGGCGCGGCCTTCCAGCCCGCTCTTGGCTACGAAGCCGCGGACCTGCCCTCCACCACTCCGCCTTTCTGGGAGAAGGTAGGGCGCTCCCTCGTGCTGACCCTGCGCTACGCAGTGGTGGCCATGAGCCTCGCCCTGGTCGGCGGGATGGTTTTCGGGATCCTCGGGTCGCGCGCCTGGTGGCCGGTGCTCAACCAGCACTCGCCTTCCGGGTGGGTGCTGTTGTGGGTGCTGCGCACGGTCCGGATTGTTGTCCGGGGAACCGCCACCCTGGCGCGTTCGGTGCATGAGCTGCTCTGGGCCCTGCTCTTTCTCACGGCGGTGGGGACCTCGCCGTTGGCCGCGGTCCTGGCGATCGCCTTGCCCTACGGGGGCACGCTGGCAAAGGTTTTCTCCGAATTGCTCGACGAACAGGACGCCAGTGCAGCAGGCGTCTTGCGCTCCGGGGGAGCGCGTTCATCCGCGGCCTTTTTCATCGGAGTGGGTGTGCGGACGTTTCCCGATCTCATCACCTATGCGCTTTACCGGCTGGAGTGCGCGGTGCGTTCCTCGGCCATCCTGGGATTCATGGGCATTCCCACCCTGGGCTATCACATTGCCACGGCCTACGAGGACGGGCATCTGCGTGAAATCTGGACCTATCTCTACGTCCTTCTGGCCGCCGTTATTGTCATCGACCAATGGGGCTCGCTCGTGCGCGCGCGGCTCTCCCGCCCCAGGCCTGCTCGTGAAGCGGGCCGGGCAGAAGACTCTGTGGCAGAACTGCACCGCAAGCGTCCGCGCTCGCTGGTCCTGCGTGCTTCCGTGGTGACTGCGTTGATGGCGGTGGCCCTGGGCTGGATGACTGAGAAGCAGTGGCAGTCGTCCCTTCCGGCGGAACGGCGCCAGGCCAATTTCGAAAGGTTTCTTCACGAGGTCGTCCCCCACCCGGTGCGGGAGAATGGCAACGACTGGCGCGAGTTCGGACCATGGTTGAAGGAGCGAATCTGGCCCAGGGGCATGGTAGCGCTTCATCGGACCTTTCACATCGGAACGATTGCCATTCTGGTGGCTGGCTGCGGGGCCCTTATGGCGGTGCCCTTTGCCGCCCGCTCGCTGGCGGGACGGGATGCCCTGGGCGTGCCCGGTGGCCGTGAGCGCGTGAGCGGCCTGCGGGCGGGAGCAGGAAGAATGCTGCGGGTGACCGCACTGGTGATGCGCTCGATTCCAGAGTATATCCTGGCTTTCCTCCTGCTTCAGGTTTTCGGTCCCACCGTCTGGCCACTGGTCCTGGCGCTGGCCCTGCATAATGGGGGGATTCTCATCCGGCTGGGGAGCGAGGTCGTGGACAACCGGCCGTCCCGGGCGGGTCAGGTGCTGGTGGCCCAGGGTGGGAGCCGTCGCAGCAGCTTCCTGGGAAGTCTTCTCCCCGAGTCCTTCAACCGGTTCCTTCTCCTGATCTTTTATCGGTGGGAGACCTGTATTCGCGAAGCCACCGTGCTTGGAATGCTGGGCGTGCTCTCGCTCGGGAGCCTGATCGACGAAGCCAACACGCGACTCTTTTACGATGACATGATCCTCTATGTCCTGATGGGTGCTCTCCTGGTCTTCGCGGGCGACGTGGTTTCGGATCTCCTGCGTCTCAGGATCAAGAGAGGGGCCATCGGGAGCGGAGGGAGGCACTCCTTCTGAGCGCTTGCTGCAAGCGAAGCCGGGATGTCATCCAGGTGATCTCCTGCCGGACCGTTGCTCTCGCCGTGCACACTTCAGAGCCCATCGTTTTTTCGAGGGTCCCGTTTCTCAATCCGGCAGATGGCCCACTCCGCGTGTTCCGCAATGAGAGCGTCGGGATCCTGGCAGGCGTGTCGCAGGGCAGGGAGGTCTTCCCGGGTTCCGGTGTTGCCGAGCACGACGCAGACATTTCGAAGGAAGCGGGGACGCTTGATCCGCTTGATGGGGGACTTCCGGAAGAGGTGGCGAAAGTCCTCGTCGGTGAGAGCGAGGAAGTCTCGTAGTCCATGCTGGAAGACGTCCTTCCGGGCATGGAAGCGCAGGTCGCGGCTGGTCTTTGCGAAGCGGTTCCAGGGGCATGCGTCCAGACAGTCGTCACAGCCGTAAAGGCGATTTCCTATCAGGGAGCGCAGTTCCAGTGGGATGGATCCCTTGTGCTCGATGGTGAGGTAGGAGATGCAGCGCCGCGCATCGAGCTGGTAGGGCGCGGGGAAGGCG
>DMYM01000025.1:0-144 GCA_003483645.1 Verrucomicrobiales bacterium | reverse complement strand
GGTGAGGTAGGAGATGCAACGGGGAGCATCCACGAAATGGGGCCGGGGAATGGCGTTGGTGGGACAGGCGTCCAGGCAGGCGGTGCACTTTCCGCAATGGTCGTTCTGCGGCGGATCGGGTGGGAGAGGAAGGGTGGTGATGAG
>DMYM01000491.1 GCA_003483645.1 Verrucomicrobiales bacterium | reverse complement strand
GAGGGAAGAGCATCCTTGGCGGAGGGAAGAGCGTCCTTGGCGGAGGGAAGAGCGTCCTTGGCGGAGGGAAGAGCGTCCTTGGCGGAGAGGGCATCGTCACCTGCAAAACCAGAGGCAGGCGGCAGGACGGAGATCATCAGGAGCGCGAGTCCGAGTCGAGGATTCATGGCAAAGAGGGGGGTGTGAGAGTTCTAGTTGCTGTCGGTAGACTTGTGCACGACACGGTAGAACCGGTTCTTCGTCGTGCGCGGGTGACTGGAGGTCTTGGGTGGTCCATTGTCGACCCACTGTGTGACGTTGGCGCCTGCAATTACGTCGGGCACGACGTCGATCCAGTCCTCACCGTTTTCGCTGAACTGAATGGTGTAGGTGTCTCCCACAATGGAGGTGAATTCGAGAAGGGTGTCTCTATTCGGAAGCAAGGCGATGCGATTCAGGGCGATACCCTCCGCGGAGGTTGTGACCTCGATGGCATCAAGCAGTTCGATTTCAAATTCCGGTTCGAATCCTCCGGAAGCGTCAGCCTGGAAATACTCAACCACCAGTTCGATGCTCTCGCCCGGGGCGAGGGCCTGGTTGTAGAGCAGGAATGACCTGCCACCGGATTCACCCTGCGCGTTGTGAACAGTCACGTCGCCTGGAAGGCCATCTACGAGGAGACGGAGAGCAGGGACGGGAAGCGAGTTGTTGTTCGTGATGGTAATCGTTTGCTTGAAGAGTGCGGTCTGCAGATCGAGTGCGATTTCGCCAGCGCTGGTGACAATATTGCCGGGGCTGATCACACTGGTTGCTTCTGATGAGGAGTCGTCCTCCGGGTTGATGATTCTCTCGTTTGTCGATGCGAGCTCTGCTGCAGTGACGATGCTGTTCGCGCCACCGGGAACGGAGGAGGGGACGCTGTAAGGCAGGTTGAATGATGCCGTGTCACCCCGGGGCAGGTTGACGATGATCCAGTCAGCCTCCGCCCCTGCGGGGATGGAGACTCCGGGGGGGAGGGTCAGACTGAACCGAACCGCCACGTTGCTGGCGTCACTCGGTCCATTGTTGGTGACCAGAGCGGTGTGGGTGAGGTTGCCCGGAAGGTCGAATCCTGCGAGGACCGGGTCACGGGACTCAATCACGGCGATGGAAAAGTCAACTTCCCTCACCACGGAGGTGCCGGTGAGGACCGAATTGTTCTGCGGGTTGGCGTCAATCTGGTCAACGGAGGATACCGAGGCCAAGTTGGTGATGACATCCGTTCCTTCTGCGGTCGAGGAGTCCACGGTAAGTTTGAGGTAGAGCAGGGCGGTCATTTCCACCGGGAGGTCACCGACGGTCCAGACGCCATCCGAGAAATCCGTCCCGGCGGAGGATTCGGTGACAGACAAGGTGACCCCGGGTGGAAGGGTCAGGGTATCATCCAGGGAAACATTGGTGGCGAAGGAGGGTCCGTTGTTGGTGACGGTGACCAGGTATTCGAGATTCTGGGTGCCGGATCCAGCTACCACGGGGTCGGGGGTCATCTCCGTGTTGGTGACCTGCAGGTCGACCCGGGTGATGATGGAGGTGGCAGCCAAGGTCGAGGTTTCGGTGGCGACATTGGTCTCGTTGACGGTGGCGAGGGTGGCGCTACTGGAGATGATATCGGCGCCGGCGGCGGCCGTGGGTTCGACTGTCAGGGTGACTGTCAGGGTGGCACTGGTGCCAGCGCCAAGTGTGCCCAGGTCCCAGGTCCCATCCTCATAGGTGCCTTCGCTGGGCACGATGCTCTCCACGCTCACTCCGGTCGGGATGGCGAGGGCCTCCGAGATGGTGATCCCGGTGGCGGTGGACGGTCCGTCGTTGAGTGCGGAAATGGTATAGACGAGATTGTTGTCCCCTGATCCGGCAACCACGGGGTCAGCCGATTCGATCTGATCGAGGCGGATAGTCACGATGGGGGTGACCCCCAGGGTGTCGGTTGAGGATCCGCTGTTGCCAAGGGAACTGGTGAGATCGCCGGTGGTGTTGACGAAGGTGCCACCCTCCAGGCTGGTCACCTCTACCCGTAGGATACAGCTTGCGCCTGCTGGAACGGTGCCGTTGGAATAGGAGAAGGAGGAGGACCCCGGGCCTGCGGTAACGCTGCCTCCCACGCAACTGCTGAAAAAATTCACGGAGTCGGAAAGAACCAGCCCGGCGGGCAGGGCGTTGGTGAAGGACAGGTTGATGGCGTCCAGGGCGGAGGCAGTATTGTCGATGGTGTAGGTGAGGGTTCCGACCTGTCCGGCATTGAAGTTGTCCGGCGTAAAGACCTGCGTGAAGATCGGGGGTGGGATGACGTTGAGGCTGGCGCTGGCTCCCGGACTGCTGCCGAGAGAGGTCGTCAGTTCACTGGTGCTGCTCCCATATGTCCCGGGAGAGGAGGCAATCACCTCGAAGCTGATGGTGCAGATGGCGCCAGGCGGCACGACAGCGCTTCCCCCTGCTTCGAAGGTGTTGGTGAGAGGCAGGAAACTGTAGGTCCCTCCCTCCCCGCAGTTGACGGTCTGGACAGAGGAGGGATCGAAGGTGAGGCTCTCGGGGAAGATGTCCGTAAACGCGATGTCACCGGCCTCGAGCGCACTTGCAGTGTTGTCGATGGTATAGGTGACGGTGCTTCTCCCGCCGACTGGGATGGCGCTTGGATTAAAGGACTTCGTAATGATGGGGGGGATGGGTTCCACGACCAGGGTGTCGCTGGCCGGGAGAGCGACCTTGGATTCCCCTGCAATCTCAGCAGTGAGACGGCTGGTGACATTGAGGTAGCTCCCAAAGGGTGTGTCCACCGGTAGCGATACTCCCACGCTGAAGGAACAGGTCTGGCCGGGGGCGAGGGTGCCACCGGCAATGGAGAGAAGATCAGTGCCTTCGATACTTGAGCCGGGGCCACAGGGCTCGATGGCGATTTCGGGGGTCTCTATGACGACGTCGTCGAACCAGACCTGGGTGGTTTCAGCCCCGATGGAGGACTTGTTGTTGTAGGCGCCGAGGAGGATGGTGTGGTTGCCGGCAGCCAGGGAAATGTTGAAGGTGGCCTGTTGCCATCCCGTGTCGTGATCGGGCCCGTCATTGCCGTCTCCGGTGAACTGTGCCAACGAGTTGCCCGGGCCATTCCCGTAAAGGATCCCGTCCAGTTCGAGGAGGGCCTGACCGAATTCATCATCCTCGTGAGAACCCTCGAAGAGAAGCCGGTAGCGAAGACTGAGCGTGACGGTCGCGGGATCATCCAAGTTGAAGAATCTTGACCAGCCTCCGGAACTGGCGGGGGTCTGGTTTCCAAAGCCCGACTGGCCTCCGACCAGGACAGTGAGACCGCCACCGTCGAAGCCTCCGGTGGGGTCGAGTGATCCCTCCGCGAATTCCGGATCCACCGTGCCATTGAACGTGTCGTCGGAGTAAGCAAACCCCTCGATGGAATTCTGGGAAGCAGGAGCTAATTGCAACTGGAATCCCACATCGCTGCTGGTGAGGGAGGTTTGGTGGACCTCCACCGCGATGGAGTTGGTGCCTTCCACCAGGATGCCGCTGAGGTTGAGATTGCCGGTGGAGAAGCCAGTTTCGTCTCCGGCGGTGGACAGGGTGGTGGTTTCAACTGCCCCGGCCGGCATGCTCGGCGTGCGGAAGACCTCGGTCTCATTGATGTAGACCACTGCTCCGTCGTCGATAAGGTAGTCGATGAGCCACCCTGCTTCACCAAGTTGCTCGGCGGTGATCTCGAAGGTGTTGCGGAAGAGATAGGTGGTGATGAGGTTCTCGCCATTGAGGGCAGCATCGATGCCGAAGAGGAGATCCGGTGCCCCGGGAAAGCCATCGATCGCTCCTGTCTGGATGGGAACATCCTCGGATTCCCAGGGACCAATGGTTGAGGTCGCCACATCAAAAGCGACGGAGTTCCAGGCATTGCCGCTTCCGTCAATGGGATAGCCCAGATTGGTTCCGTTCTCGTTCTCTATGCGGTCGAGATAATCCCAGGCTCCCGTGATGACGGGATCGCCATCGCCACCATCGCCACCATCGCCACCACCGAAGGTGGCTTCGACCAGGGTCCCGCCCCTCGTGGGAATCTCGGCAGCGATCAGGCCTGGCAGGGTGGCCTCAAGGTCGTCAGTGAACTGGATGTTGGTGAGTGTGTCGGTGGTACTGTTGTTGGTGATGGAGAACTCAAGGGTGCCCGTTCCTCCCGGAGCCACCGGGTTGTCGATGAATTCCTTGGTGAAGGACGCATCAAGGATGGAGGCAGGGTCGATTACTTCAAGCTGGGCTACCGCCCGTCCGGCTGAAACCGGTTGTCCTCCAATCACTCCGACGGCAGTGAGGTTGCTGGAGATGCTGTTATGCACTCCCGGCACGATCCCCACTACATCAAGGGTCAGGGTGCAGGTTTCGCCAGCAGGCAGGGGAAACGGGTCGTCGGGAGCCACCTCGATGGCCTGGGTTCCGTTGATGGCCGTGATGCTGATCCCTTCGCAGGTGGTGGAGATAGAGGGGGGGGTGGCGATGGCGATGCCTTCGGGGAAGAAGTCATTGAACGATAAATGGAAGGCATCCTCCTCGCCCTGGTTCTCGATGGTATAAATCAGGGTGGACCTGCCTCCGAGGGGAACCAGGTCAGGGACAAAGCGCTTGCTGAAACCAAGGACGGGGGCTTCCGGGGTGGACAGGGTAGCCTCGGCGCGGGGACTCTCGCCAGCACGGGAAGTGAGGTCGGCGACGATGAGGGTATGATCTCCCCGTTCCGTCCGAGTCACGATGGCCTTGATGGTGCAGGTCCCGCTGTCCGATACCACGCCTTCTGTGAATTGCAGAAATGATCCGCCGTCTTCGACCGTGATGTTACCGCCGCATTCGGACAGAGAGTTGGCCGGAGTAGCGAAAATGACCCCCTCCGGGAGAGAGAGGGTAAAGGCAAGCAGGTCGATTTCTCCCGGGTTGGCGGAGTTGTCGATTGTGATGGTGAGTTCGCTGCTGCTCCCCACGCCGATTTCATCCGGGGACAAGGTCAGTTCGACCGCCGGGGGTTGCGCGACTCCGGCAAGGGAGATGCCGGTCCCCAGGAGGAAGGCCGGGAGGAAGTGAAGAAATTTCGGCAGGGTCAGCCTGGGAAAACAGACAGCATTTTCGTTCATTGTGGG
>DMYM01000520.1:2498-2661 GCA_003483645.1 Verrucomicrobiales bacterium | reverse complement strand
GAGGTGGCCGAATGTATCCGTAAGGCGAGTGAAAATTCCAAGCGCAACCTCGAGACCATGACTCTGGCCGGGCACACGATTCCTCATGAGATCTATGCGGAATTTGGTGGCGGCAAAGTGCTCCTCAAGCCCGCTTCGCCGGGAACGGGAATTATTGCCGGTG
>DMYM01000520.1:0-2189 GCA_003483645.1 Verrucomicrobiales bacterium | reverse complement strand
CGGGAACGGGAATTATTGCCGGTGGCGGGGTGCGTGCCGTGTGCGAGGCGGTAGGCATCAAGGATGTCCTCGGCAAGTCGCTCGGCTCGAACAATCACTCCAACGTGGTGAAAGCCACTCTCAAGGCGCTCTCACTCCTGCGCAACCGTGACCAGGTTATGAGCCTGCGTGGCAAGAAGAAGGAGAAAGCAATATAATCGCGCAACACTGCACTTTCAGAATCACCGGAGATCAGACCCAACCGACCTGGAGCAATGGAGCGATGAAACCGGGCTCCAGGGGTCCAACTGCCGCCACTCAATCACTCCCTCATACACAACATGAATCTTCACGACTTAAAACCCAATCCCGGCGCGAAGCATCGCCGGAAGCGCCTTGGCAATGGTGAAAGTTCCGGACTGGGCAAGACCTGCGGTCGCGGCCACAAGGGACAAAAGTCTCGATCGGGAGGTGGAGTGCGTCCCGGTTTCGAGGGAGGTCAAATGCCCCTGCACCGCCGTCTTCCCAAGAAGGGGTTCAGCAATGTGCAATTTCGCGAAAAGATCGCAATCGTTAATGTCTCCCAACTCAACCAGAAGTTCGAGGATGGTGCGACGGTCAACGAGAAAGCGTTGCGCGAGGCAGGGTTGGTCACCGGTCGGTGTGATGCCATCAAGATTCTCGGTCAGGGAGATCTTGAGCGAAAACTGACGGTGGTGACTGATGCCGTCAGTGCTTCTGCGCGGGCAAAAATCGAGAAGGCCGGAGGAACGGTCGAAACTGGCGCCTGACTATCTCAACGGCATGCAGCTTCATTCGATTTTCAGTTTACGCTGCTTGCAACCTAACTTCGCCTACCCCGGTAATAAATGATCACGGCCTTCGCGAACATCTGGAAAGTCGCCGAACTCCGCGACCGCATTCTCTTTACCCTGATTATGGTGGTGATCGTTCGCCTCGGCGCCGCCATCACTCTTCCGGGCGTGGATGCGAGTGTGATTGATCGCTGGCTCGAATGGCGGGTGGAAAACGATGAGGGCGGAAACGCCATCGGGGTTTTGCTGAATGTTTTTTCCGGCGGTGCCCTGCAGCAGTGTGCGATTTTTGCCCTGGGGATCATGCCCTATATCTCCGCATCCATCATGATGCAATTGATGTCAGCGGTTGTCCCGAAATTGGCCAAGCTCCGCCGTGAGGAGGGTGGCCAGCAGAAGATCAACCAGTACACCCGCTTTATCACCATCGTTATTTCGGTGGTGCAGGGATTCCTGCTGGCCCAGACCCTCCAGAGTCCCGGGAACATCCCCTACATGGAGGGGATTGTCCAGCATGGCGGAGGGCCCCTTGTGCCTGAGCCAGGGATTCCTTTCGTCATGCTCACGGTGCTCACCATCCTGGCGGGAACAATGCTGTTGATGTGGATTGGTGACCAGATCACAGAGCGCGGGATCGGGAACGGAATTTCTCTCATTATCTCGATCAACATCATCGCTGCGTTGCCCGGGGCCCTGGTCCAGGCATTCAATACCTACGTCCGGAATGCGGAGGCTAATCCCTTCAAGCCGATGATTCTGGTCGGGCTCTTTGCCCTTCTCCTCGTCATCATTGCGGCCGTAATTGCCATTACGCAGGCCCAGCGCCGTATCGCCATTCAGTACGCCAAGCGGGTGCGTGGCAAGCAGTTGACCGGCCAGCAGACACAGTATCTCCCGCTCAAGGTGAACTACTCCGGGGTGATGCCCATCATCTTTGCCAGCGCGATCCTTTCACTTCCCACCATGCTGCTGAGTTCCATTCCCGCCTTCAGTGATAAGGCGTGGGTAGCATGGCTGACGGAGACCCTCAATCCGCCGAGCATCTCGTATTTCATCATTTCGGGGGCAATGATCTTCTTCTTCAGTTACTTCTGGGTGGCAACAATGTTCCAGCCCAGTGAGATTGCAGAGAACCTGAAACGGAGTGGGGGATATGTCCCCGGGGTGCGTCCCGGCAAGCCGACGGCGGAGTTCCTCGACTTCACCATGACGCGGCTGACCTTCGCGGGGGCTCTTTTCCTCACTATCGTCTACATCCTGCCCATGTTACTGACCATTACCCTCGATCTGAACTTCGTGGTGACCAGCTTCTTTGGGGGCACGAGTCTCCTCATCCTGGTGGGGGTCTTGCTTGATATCCTCCGGCAAACAGAGACGCATCTCCTGCAGCGTCAC
>DMYM01000464.1 GCA_003483645.1 Verrucomicrobiales bacterium | reverse complement strand
GATCGACCCTGCGACGGACCAGGTCTCGCAGTTCACCCTGACATCGGGGGACGTGACGGCGACCGACATGGACTTTTCCCTGCTCGGGGGGTTGATCGCTGATGTATCGCTCAGTGGCATCGAGGCCACCCTCATGACCTCTTCGGAAGGACTGGTTGATCCCGCAACTGGTCAGTTCGACGGCGCCCAGCATCAGGTTACCCTCAACCAGGGAACCATTAGCGGGACGTCGATCGCTGGAGCGGTGGATGAGAACTTCTCGCAGAACCCCGTCTCCGGGGCAGGTTCCGGGACCGGGACGGTCGCAATCACGCGGACGGCGACAGAGGGAAACATCGTGACCTACGATATCCTGGTGGTGCTGCCCCTGGATTTCAGCAACCCTCTCCAGGAGGGAGTTGAGGTGCTGGTGGAAGCGACGATCCAGATGGAAGGATCCATCGAAGTTCCGCTCGACCCCTACCTGGGGTGGACGGAGATGAATGGAATTTCGGAGGCTCCGTTTGAAGGGGACCACGATGGTGACGGAATCCCCAACGGATTGCTCTGGGCGCTTGGTTACAGCGCGAACGATCGCCCCGAGCTCTTCATTCCCGACCTGTTCTTCCCCGGCCAGGTGGATCTCTTGATCGATCCGGGCCCGGATGGCACCCGGGCGCCCATCATCGTGGAGGGGAGTTACGACCTGGAGGAGTGGATGCTGCTCGATCCCTTTCAAATCTGGGGATTCGAGAACCCGGTGCCCGCCGGGGAAATATGGCCCATAGTGCTTACTCTCTCGGGAGACCGGAGTTTTACCCGCCTCCGGGTTGTGAAGCCCTGAATGAGGAAGGGGAGAGGCCTGGCAGGATAGTGGCGGGATCCGGATAAGGCAGACCTCAGGCCCTGCCGACATAGCTGCCGTCCTCGGTGTTGATCTTCAGGACGTCATCCGGTTTGACGAAGAGAGGAACCTGCACCGTCACCCCTGTTTCAAGAGTGGCAGACTTGGTGGGGTTGTTGGCGGTGTCGCCCTTGATACCCTCGGAGGATTCAGTGACCTTCAGCTCCACCACGGAGGGAAGACTGACGGTTACCGCGTTGCCTTCAATGAAGAGGACCTCCACTTCCTGGCCTTCCTTCAGGAAGACCCTGCAGTCCTCAACGAGGCTCTCATCGAGGGTGATGGTCTCGTAGGATTCGAGGTTCATGAAGTGGGTGCCGGCGGGATCGGAATAGGAGTACTCCAGCTTCTGGCGCTGGGTTTCCACGATATCGACCTTTTGGGAGGACGAGAAGCGGATGGTCTTCTTGTTGCCGGAATTGAAGGAGCGGATGGTGGCGGCAATGAGGGCGTTGCCCTTGCCGGGGGTGCGGTGTTCGATGTGAAGCACCACGCCCATGTCCCCTTCGTACCTGATGCACTGTCCCTTGTTCAGTTTGGTCGCGACGACTGCCATTGGTCTGGAATTGGTGGAATCCGCTCCGGGGTGGCCGGAAGCGCGGGCGGTTTACCCTCCGCGAAGCGAGAGAGCACGAAGAATCTTCGGGATTTTCCCCTGGAGAGACCCAGTCCGGTGTGGAGTTCTTTTCCCGGGACGAGCCGGTTTGCGGTGAACCCTCGCATTGCAGGGCACGATCCACGGGTTTATTCCGATTCCTGCTATCGATAGTCCTCCCCGTTCGCGCTGGCCTCGCAGGACTTCACGAAGGCGGCGAGCTCGCGTTTCATCCTTGCTGCCACTTCAGGGTTGCGGTCAGCAATGTTTCTGGTCTCGGAGGGATCCGTGAGGAGGTCATAGAGCTCGAACTCGGCCACGGGCACCTTGCCGTTGTCCGATCGGTGGCGTTTCAGGCCGCCGTTGTTGTGGACGAGCTTGTGGCGGTCGTTCACCAGGGTGCGGTCCCTGCCGAAGCGGAAGCCGATGGCGTTCCCGCGTTTCTGCTGCGTTCCCCGGAGGATCGGTAACAGGTCGATGCCGTCATAGGGGCGCTTGGCGAGGGGTAGACCCAGGAGGGCGGAGATGGTGGGGAAGTAATCGCTGCTCACACAGGGAGTGGCGACCTTGCGGGGCTGGAGGGTACCGGGCCACTCGACCACCGCCGGAACGCGCACCCCACCTTCGTAGAGACTGCGCTTGCGTCCGCGGAACTTGCCGGCCGTGCCCTGTGAATGTGCCCGCGGTCCCGGGTTGCCTTCCGGGCCGTTGTCACTGGCGAAGCAGAGCATGGTGTTCTGCTCGATCTTCAGGGTGCGTAAGTGCGCGCGGAGTCTGCCCATCTGGGCGTCAAGGGCGGTGATGCAACTGAAATAGTGCTGCTCGTTGTCGGGCAGACCACCGTAGTGTGCCTTCATGTATCCTGGATGCCCCACCACCGGGAGATGCGGGGCATGGAACCAGATCACCGCGAAGAACGGTTTTTTCTCACGGACGGCCTGGGCGATAAATGGAAGCGCCTTGTCCATCACCATCTTGGAGGTGCAGCCGGAGAGCGGCTTTGCGAGTGGCTTGCCGTTGTGCCAGAAGAGGGCCCGCAGGTCACCCTTTCGCGCGGCGGCGCAATGGGCATTCTTTAGATCGTAGGGGTCGTAGGTGGCGATTGAGAATTCGCTGGTGAACCACTCGCCAAATCCTGCCATGCCGGGAGTCATGAAATTCTTTTTCGGGTTGCGTCCTGTTCCCTTGCCGCTGAACCCGGGGCTGAGGGTGCCGAGGTGCCACTTTCCAAAGTGACCGGTGGCATAGCCTTTCCCCGACAGGAGTTCCGCAAGGCTGATTTCTTCCTTCCTGAGATGGCCGGTGTTGGCGGTGGGAATGCCGTAGCGGAAGGGATTGCGTCCGGTGAGACAGCTCCCGCGGGTGGGGGAACAGACCGGGGCCCCCGCGTAATAGCGGGAGAGCGTTACGCCGGATCCGGCCATGGCATCAAGGTGCGGCGTTACAATCTTCGGATGGCCATTGAAGCCGGTGTCTCCCCAGCCGAGGTCGTCGGCCATGCACAGGATGAAGTTCGGCTTCTGACCGGGATCCGCGAAGGAGGGGAGGGCAAGGGTGAGGGCGACAAGAAGAGGAAGGGAACGGCAGTTCATGACGCTTGTGTTTTGCGCTGACAGGGTTGACAAGAAGGGTGCCTTGCGGCCCGGTTTCTTACGACATGAATCGTCTGTTTTCTTCGCTTGCCCTGACTGTGACGGGGTTCGGCATGGCCTGGGCTGGTGACTGGCCGCAGTGGCTGGGTGAAAACCGGGATGGGACCTGGCAGGAGGAGGGAATTCTCGAGCGGTTGCCGGAGGAGGGGCCGAAAGTCCTCTGGCGTACACCGGTGGCGCATGGGTATTCCGGTCCGGCGGTGGCGAAGGGGCGGGTCTATGTGATGGACCTGGTGGTCGAGGAAGGGGAGATCATCAATGATGCGGGTGCACAGGTGAAGCTGACCGGCATGGAACGGGTCCAGTGTCATGATGCCGCGAGCGGGAAGCCGCTCTGGACCCACAGTGAACGACGGAACTATGAAGTGTCCTATCCCGGAGGCCCGCGTGCTACTCCGACGGTGGATGGCGGGCAGGTCTTTGCCCTGGGTGTGATGGGACATCTCACCTGTCTCACGACTGCAGGATCGTTGCAGTGGAAGAGAGACTTCGGGAAGGACTATGGTGCACGCGTGCCGATGTGGGGACACTCTTCTCCGCCGCTGGTCTACCGGGATATGGTGATCTGCATGGTGGGCGGCGAGGGATCCCTCGTGGTGGCCTTCGATCGAAAGACGGGAGAGGAACGCTGGCGGTCACTAACCGCCCGTCATTGCGGTTATTGTCCTCTCCAGATCGTTGAGCATGCGGGCGTCAAGCAGCTCATCACCTGGCACCCTGAAGGTGTGAGCGGGCACAATCCCGATACCGGACAGGTGTATTGGACCGCGCCGATCAAGCCCACCAACGGATCATCCATCGCGATGCCGCGCAAGCTCGGCAACAAGCTGTTTGCCAGCGGTTATAATCGTGTCGGAGGAATGATCGAGTTGAGCGATGGAAAGCCTTCCGCCAGGATCGTCTGGAGAAGTGGTCCAAAAGAGGGGGTTTATCCCGTCAACAGCACTCCCTTCCTGCTGGATGGCATGATCTATGCCGTGGACTTTGATCGCAGTGCCCTGATGGGCGTGGCGATGGATTCCGGGAAACGGCTGTGGGAGACCCGTGCTCCCTGTCTCGCCCCGGAGCTTGCAGGCCGGCAGCGTGCGCCACGCTATGGAACCGCTTTTCTCGTCTACCATCCCGGCAACCGGCAGTTCTGGATTCTGGGGGAGATGGGTGACCTGATCATCGCGGAGCTTTCGCCCCGGGGCTATCGTGAGGTGAGCCGGGCCCATGTCCTGACCCCCACCAGCACCTCCGGATCGCGTAAGGTCCTGTGGAGTCATCCTGCCTTTGCCATGCGCTCGGTATTCCTGAGAAACAACAAGGAGATGATCAGGATCGACCTTTCGGAGTGAGAGAACCGGGATTTGGGGATTGGAGATTGTGAATCCTGATATATCACGGTGCTGTCAATCGTAAGACGATAGCCTCAGATCAACATGAAATCGAAACTTATCATCACCCTGCTGGTCCCTTTGTTCCTGTCCCTGCCATCTCTGGCGGACCACCACAAGAAGGGTGGGTTGAAAGACCTCTTCAACGGGAAGGACCTGTCCGGATTCACCCAGCGCAACGGCACCGCCACCTACGAGGTTGTCGATGGAACGATTCTGGGAACCACTGCCAAGGGAAGTCCGAATTCCTTCCTTTGTACCGACAAGAAGTACGGCAACTTCGAACTCACCTTCGAGGTCAAGTGTCACAACAACCTGAATTCAGGGGTGCAGATTCGCTCCCAGACCAAGAACGACGATCCGAAGGAGCGGGTGAACGGACCGCAGGTCGAGATTGAGGCCAGTGGTGCCAAGGGCGCGGAGGCGGGATATGTTTACGGGGAGGCCTGTTACGGATGGATGACGCCAAAAGACAAGCTCAAGCCGCACAAGCACTTCAAGGATGGAGCGTGGAACAAGTACCGGGTACTTGCCAAGGGACCCCGCATCCAGGTGTGGGTCAATGGCGAGCAGGTCTCCGACCTGGTGCATGAGAAGGCCTACAAGAGCCATCCGAGCGGATTTATCGGCCTGCAGGTGCACGGTGTGGGGAATGGCGGGCCGTTTACCGTGGCTTGGCGGAACCTGAAGATCCGGGAGCTGGAGTAGCTTTCACCGGGGAAGAATTCTCTTCAGGGGGAGGGGCAATTCGTCTCTCCCCTCTGTTGTGCTGGATTTCCCGGACTTGAGTCGTGGTGATCCTGATGGGATAGCGACATCCTGGTGTTGTATCCACCCGGATTCCGGGTAATTTTATTCAGGAGGAAAGATGAGTGACCAATCCTTGGGGAACTACCGGTCCCTGCACGGGCTGCCGGAGCTGGCGGGGGTAGCCAACCTTGCGGGAGCGGCTGGTCCCGGACTGGGGGTGCAGGAGTGCGTGGACCGCTTGAAGTGTTTTCATTACGCGTTGCAGCGCATCTGGCAGACGCTGCTCACCCGAATCGCCTGTGAGCCAATCTATGAGTTGAAGATGGGCTACAGTTATCACGCCTACCT
>DMYM01000231.1 GCA_003483645.1 Verrucomicrobiales bacterium | reverse complement strand
TTGGACAGCTCCTTCTCCAGTTGAAACGGGAGGACCTCGGCCTTATTGACAATGACCAGGTCGCTCGCGGCCACTTCAATCTCCCCGGTCGGCAGGTCTGGATTGACGGTGCTCCTGCCATCAATTTCAGGACGGGGTTCAACCCTGCCGGTCACCTGCACGACATCCTCCGCCCGCAGGGAATGCGAAAGCTTGGCGGATTCGGCGGACTCGTCCGGGCGGAAGACGCACTGCGTGAGGCCTTGGCGGTCCCTTATATCGATGAATATGACGCCTCCATGGTCCCGGGCCGAATTGACCCAGCCAATCAGGGTGACCGACTGACCATTGTTATCCGGACGAAGTTCGTTGCAGTGGTGTGTTCTCATCGAGGGTGTATTTCGGATTTCAGGCGGCACGTCAGGTCCCGCCTGAGGAGTTCTCTGTCCAGAATGCGGCTAGGCAATCAGGGGGCCATCTGGTTGGTCGAGTCTGGTGCGCAGCAGTTCGATGGGATCTGCGTTTGGCGCGATGGACTCTTCGGTGCGGGAATTGAGATTCCTGAGGGTGAGTGCAGGGAACTCGCTGCCAACAACGAAGGCGAACCGTGCGAGGGTCTGGTCAGCGGCCTTGAATTGCTTGTTTATCCTGAGAGGGGCAAGGGGGTAATCGGCACCGAGACCGGCTTCGCGGAGGGCATTCACGAGTTTGACGGCTTCGGCGCGCTTCGATTCATCCGCAATCACTACGTAGGCGTCGCAGGTGGCCTGACGCTGGAGCCAGGCCTGGTACTGGGCGAGGGGACCAGCGGTCTCATTGAGGAGCTCCATGATTACACAATCTCCCATGGCGTAGCCGGTGGCAGGAAGATCGGTTGAATCATCCGTGACGATTGACACAAGGGAATCATAGCGCCCGCCACCCGCTACGGAACGGAGAGCCTTTCCTGCATCGAAAACCTCGAAAACAACTCCGGTATAGTAGGCCAGACCGCGGACGATCGAGAGGTCAATCCCGGCGAAGCGATCAAGGCCGCGGATTGCCAGATCTGAAAGGACGGCGGACAGGTTCGCGGAACATTCCCCGCTGGCGTTCTCAATGAACGAAAGGACGGTCTCCAACTCAATCGAGAAGGGTTTCAGGCGTTCCCGGAGTTTTCCTTCCGGATCACGCTCAATCTTGTCGACTACCTGAAGGAAGGCATCCAGTTGAGTGTCGCTTACGCCATTGGCGCGGCAAAATTCGAGCCAGGCCTCACGGTCCGAAAGACGCACGCAGAACTCTCCCTCCCTGAAGCCAAGCTCCCGCATGACATCTATGGAGAGCGCGATCAGTTCGGCATCGGCGGAGGGAGATGATTCCCCCAGGATGTCGGCGTTGAACTGGTAGAACTCCCGGGACCGCCCGCGTTGCGGTTTTTCGTAGCGGAAGCAGCGGCCGATTTCAAACCACTTGAGGGGTTTCGGGTAGTCGCGCTGCTGGGCTGCTACAATGCGGGCAAGGGAAGCGGTAAGCTCCGGTCGAAGAACCACATCCCGTCCACCCTTGTCCTCAAAGCGAAAGAGTTGCTCGCTCAACTCGCCACCGGACTTCTTGAGGTAGAGCTCGGCGCTTTCGAGCAGGGGGGCCTCATACTCCGAAAACCCGTAACGCCTGGCCACACGGGTCCAGGCCTCGAACAGATAGCGAGACAACTGCCGCTCCCGCGGCGCAAAGTCGCGGAATCCTGGTAGTGGTTGGAAGTTCGATCCCATTGGGTCCTGGAGCGGGCGGGGAGGATAGGGACGCAGGGACGCTTGTCGAGGAGCGAGGTGGAAATCCGGTATTTGGTGGTGCCCGGAAGATGATGGCTCGAGATCCAGCAGGTCGTGTCCCTGGACAGGATCCACACCCAATTAGTATCTCTCCCTTGAATGTCGTAATTACTTTAGAGGGAAGATCAGCACTGTGCCAGTCCGGAAGTGCCACTCCCAATATCGTTTTCAGAGGTATTGGCAGGGAGATCAGATGATCGAGTTTCGAGTTGGCAAAACAGTAGCGCCAATCTGAAATCCGACATCACACGCTCACCGTTTCAAATTCTGCTCTATTACCTTTACCGTTCACTGGCGGATGCAGCAGGCTATTTTGAGGAGCATCGCATCCTCTGTGAGCGACTTGGCCTGCGTGGTCGGATCCTGATTGCAGAGGAGGGCCTGAACGGAACGGTCTCGGGATCCAGGAAGATGACGGAGGAGTACATGAGCATCCTCCAGAGAGACGAACGGACAAGGGGAATCGAGTTCAAGGTTGATTCCGCCCGGGACCATGCCTTCCCCAAGCTTGACATCAAGTTGCGGAACGAAGTGGTGACCCTGGCTCTGGGAGAGGATGATTTCTCCCCCACGGAAGGAACGGGGCGGCATCTATCTCCGACCGAGTGGCGGGTGCTAATGGAGAAGGAGGACGCAGTGATGATTGATGTGCGTAATCAGTATGAATGGGAACTGGGACACTTTGAAGGGGCCCTCCTTCCTCGGGTGCAGAGCTTCCGGGAATTCCCTGAGTGGGTGCGTAGAAATCGAGCCCAACTCAAGGGGAAGAAAATCCTGACTTATTGTACTGGCGGTGTCCGTTGTGAGAAATTCAGCGGATTCCTTCTCCGGGAGGGATTCGAGGAGGTCTTCCAACTGGAGGGTGGAATCGTGTCCTACGGAAGGGATCCCGCTGTGCAGGGGGAGAAGTTTGCCGGCAAATGCTACGTCTTTGACGAGCGGATCGGTGTCGAGGTGAATCGTACGGTGGACGCGACAATCATTTCACGCTGCGATCATTGCGGCACTTCCTGCGATCGCTATGTGAACTGCTCCTGGAGCCATTGCAACAGGCAGCACTTTTGCTGTGAGGCCTGCGAGGATGATGTGATGCGTTATTGCAATCCAGTCTGCAGGAAAGCGGCGCTGGTTTCTCTCGCGGCCCAGGGCAATGCGAGCGATTGACTCCCTGCCCGAGCGGAGCCTGTCCGACAGAAATCTTCCGAGATCAAGATGACCGAATCCCCAGCCCCCGACGACCAGCTCAAGCTCGAATTCGAGACCCCGCAGTTCCTGCATTCACTCTTCGCGAACGATCCGCGGGAAATGAACTACCTGGAGGAAAGGCTCGGGGTGCGCGTAGTCACGCGCAACGGCTGGATTCTATTCAGCGGTCCGCGCGAGGGACTGAAAATGGCAAAGCGGCTCTTCTCTGATCTGGAGGAGGCCCGGCGGACCGGGGCATGCATCGACTTGCCGGATTTCCGCCGAGCGGTTGACATGGTGGTCGGGGACGAGGGCAGGGGCCTGGCCGAGTTGCGCGCCTTCCGCCTGCTTGGCTCGCGCTCGCGGAAGGCGGTCACGCCACGGACGCTGCACCAGCTCGAGTATGTGGAGGCCATGACCAGTCACCCGGTGGTCTTCGGGTTGGGGCCGGCGGGCACCGGAAAGACTTATCTGGCAATGGCGATGGCGCTTTCCCGCTTAAAGAAGGGAGAGATCGCTCGGGTTATACTGACCCGGCCCGCCGTCGAAGCGGGAGAGGCCCTCGGCTTTCTGCCGGGTGACCTT
>DMYM01000528.1 GCA_003483645.1 Verrucomicrobiales bacterium | reverse complement strand
TACATCGTCACCACCAACTGCGGACAACCCGCTCCCGAGATCTCGCGCACCAAATCCGATGCCCTTTTCGCCGACCTTGCGCGGGAGTACGGCGTGCGCCACGATGATCCTGAACCCCGCAACGTCACCTACTGTCCCCGCCTCGGACGATTCTGCCTCATTGACTTTGAACTTGCGGAACTCCTTCCCGAACCCGGTGGCATCGAACGGGAACACCGGGGGATCTGGAAGGTGACCTGGTGCTCCCTCTCCGAAGGTGGAACCATGCGCGACTCCAACGATGACGCCTACCTCGCCCTCGAAGTTGGCCCCGGGGGTGCACGCCGGTTCGAGGCCCACGGCGAGGCCCTCCTTGAACCGTCGCATCTCGTCCTCGCCGTCTCCGATGGCATGGGGGGGGGCTCCGCGGGCGAACTTGCCTCCCGCCTGATCCTCGCCGCGGTCAAGCGAAAGGCCGGAGAATTATACGAGGCCCTTCACGGCCACGGAGAGAAAGAAGGCTCATCCGCGCTCCTGCACCTCATGCACAACACCCACGAGGGCCTGAATTCCCTTGCTGCGCAGGAGTCCAATCTGCACGGGATGGGAGCCACTCTCACCCTCGTCTGGCTCAGCCCCGGACACCTGCATTTCGCCCACCTCGGCGACTCACGCCTCTATCTTCACCGGGAGGAGAAAACTGCCCAGCTCACTACCGACCACACCCGGGCCTGGGGACAGTGGAACCGCGGAGAAATCAATGAGTTTGCCTACCGCACCCATCCGCGTCGCAGCGCCCTCTATGATGCCCTCGGGGGCGGCCACCCCAACATTCGCCCGCAAATCGAATCCCATCCCCTTCAGGACGATGACCGCCTCCTCCTCTGCACCGACGGCATCATCGACGGACTCTGGGAGCGTGGGCTGGCAACTGAACTGGCCGGCCACGGTGAACCCGCAGACCTGGCCCCCAGGATCCTCACGCGGGCGCGGGAAAACAGCCGCGACGACGATGCCTCCCTGATCGTGGCCCAGATTGCCCAACTTTGAGCTTTTCGACTCATGTTATTGCGCAGTTTGGCACGGCCGCTACTTCAGACGAGGGCCTCCAAGACCCTGCGATATGTCTCCCCTTCCCGGATTCGTGCCGCCTCCGTCCGCGACCCCTCACTCCTTCGTCCAGGACGACTACCTGGAAGACCGCCGGCCGAACTACAGGGCGATCCCTGCGCCATCGCGAGCCGGATTCTCCAGACCATCGCCGCCGTGCCCGCCGCCAGCTGAAAAGAAAAACGGATATCCTGACATTCCAGAACGGCAAATCCTTCAGCAGGGTTGGCCGTTTTTCTTACACCCTGCGCACTTGACAGTGTTTATCGTCGAATCAAACTCCCGCGCCATGGCAGCAGCAAAACTCGAATACATCTGGCTGGACGGCTACACCCCGGAGCCCAGCATTCGCAGCAAAACCAAGATCTGGAACTACGACGGGGAAGAAGTTCCAGCTCCCGAATCCCTTCCCGGCTGGGCCTTCGACGGATCCTCCACCGAGCAGGCCGAGGGACATTCGTCCGACTGTCTCCTCAAGCCCGTCCGGGTTATCCCCGATCCCGACCGTCTCGACGCTTACCTCGTCATGTGTGAGGTTCTGGCAGCCGACGGCAGCATACACCCCTCCAACGCCCGTGGTGGATGGGATGACGACGAGGACATGTGGTTCGGCTTTGAACAGGAGTACGTCCTGAACAAGAACAACCTTCCCCTTGGCTTCCCGGCCAAGGGATATCCTGGTCCGCAGGGTCCCTACTATTGCGCGGTCGGCACCGGCAACGTGGACGGCCGGGACATCGTCGAAGAACACCTCGACCTCTCCCTGGAAGCCGGCCTGGGGGTCAGCGGCATCAACGCCGAGGTCATGATCGGGCAGTGGGAGTATCAACTCTTCGGCAAGGGCGCCAAGCGTGCGGCTGACGACGCCTGGCTGACCCGCTACCTCCTCTACCGCACCGCCGAGAAGTACGGCGTGACCGTCGAACTACATCCCAAGCCGGTCCTCGGTGACTGGAATGGTTCCGGCATGCACACCAACTTCTCCAACACCTTCATCCGCGAGGAAGGCGGCGAGGAAGGCATCCGGGCTCTCCTCGACAAGTTTGCGCCGGTGCATGACGAACACATCGCGGTTTACGGATCGTGCAACGAACTTCGCCTCACCGGACTCCACGAGACGGAGGCCATTGACAAATTCAGGTATGCGGTCTCTGACCGGGGAGCCTCCATCCGGATTCCAGTGGGCACCGTGCAGGACGGCTGGAAGGGCTATCTCGAAGATCGCCGCCCGGCTTCCAATGCGGATCCCTACCGCGTGGTGCAGCGGATCTGCCAGACCGTTAACAGCTAGCGGCACCCTGAAGAACTTAAATCAACTTCAACACTGATACAGAACCGGGAACCGCTAGGTTCCCGGTTTTTTTGGGTTGATCCGGACGATTTCCGGGATCTGCGCATGATCAGGTTCGTTACCCAAACTGGCAAACCTCCTCGCCCGAATCCTCTCCCGGCACACTGAAAACTGGACACTGAATACTCAAAGCCACCATCCTCCCTCCCGTGACCAGGCCCTGGATCCTCTTTCTCTATCTCATCCCTGCGGTGCTCCTCGCAGGAGGGTCCCTGCCCTTTCTGTCCGGCGAACTGGACATGGAGATCGCCCGGCAGTTCTACAATGAGAAAGCCAATCTCTGGACCTACTCCGGCAAACCACCCTGGCTCCAGTTCTACCGCTTTGGCGCCATTCCAGCCCTTGTTGCGGCTGCTGTGGCCCTCTCTGTCCTTGTGCTCGGCATCGGACGACGCCGACTTGCCTCCTCCCGGAAACTCTCTGCTTTCCTCGTTCTCGCCCTCCTCGCCGGGCCCGGCCTCATCGCCAATTTCCTCCTCAAGGAAAACTGGGGCCGCCCCCGACCAAATGAAACCGAGGGCCTGGGCGGAGCGGATACGTTCGAGCGACTCCTGGCAATCGATCCCGCTACCGGAGGCCATTCCTTCGTCAGCGTCCACGCCTCCATGGGTTTCTACTTCTTCGCCGCCGGCCTCGCCCTGTTCGCCTGTCGGCGACGGAAGACAGGCATCCTGGTCATCGTGGCGGCCGGGATCTACGGCACCTCCATCGGGATGGCGTGCGTGGCACAGGGCCTGCACTTCCCCAGCGATATCCTCTGGGCCGCGGGTGTGATCTGGTTTACCTCGGCTGCCCTGTTCCATGTCTTCGGACTGCACCACAAGGCTCTCTACGAACCGAAAAAACCGGTTGAAGAAAATATCCCGGCCTGGGCTCCCTTCGGCGTCCTGGTGATCCTTTTCGCCGTGATCGGCACAACCTGCCTGTCCTTCCCCTATTCGGGGGACAATACCACCACCCTGATCAGGGAAGAACTGGAACGCCTGCCCGACACCATCCATATCACCCTTGACCTTGAAGGCTCCCTTGAACTCGCCGGGGGCGACAACCTCCTTCTCGAAACGGAGTCCCGTGGAATCGGATTCCCCGGAACCCGACTGCAGAACAAGCGTATCTTCGTCGAGGATGGAAGCGAGGTGGCTCACCGCCGAAGCGGTTACTTCACCAAGCTCAATGTGCGCACCCGCATCACCCTTCCGCCCAACCGCGTCTACCGGATCACTCTGGGGAGGCGGGTGACCTCCGCCGTGGTCCTCCCACCCGGGGAAGAATCACAATCCGGCCACTTCGCTCACGTCTGGCTCACCTCCGGCTTCGAAACCAAACTCCTCAACATCAAAAGCAAAGCCGTGGATGAGGATTTCTTCGGCCGCCGGACCCGTTCCTTCCGGGTCGAGTAGCCCGTTCCACCTTTAAGAACATTTCCTCGCTTTTGGAGTGTTGGAGTCCCGGAATTCTGGCGTATTGATCCCCCGCACCTGCCACTCCCCGTCACGACTCATGCACCAGTTCCACTACCGCAAAGGCATCCTCCACTGTGAGGAGGTGAACCTGCAGGCTCTGGCCGAGGAGCACGGCACCCCCCTCTACGTCTACTCCGCCCAGACCTTTCGCGACAACTACCATCGACTCACCCAGGCTCTGGAGGGTCTCGATCACCAGATCGCCTACGCCGTCAAAGCAAATTCCAACCTCTCCGTCCTCGGCCTGCTCGCTGAACTCGGCAGCGGATTCGACATTGTCTCCGGAGGTGAACTCTTCCGCGTGATCAAGGCTGGCGGAGATCCAAAACTCTGCTCCTTCGCGGGGGTGGGCAAGACTGCAGAGGAGATCAGCTATGCGCTGGAGCACGAAATCCACTGCTTCAACATCGAGTCGGTGGCCGAACTCGAATTGATCAATAAAGTGGCCGAAGGTATCGGCGCAACTGCTCCCATTGCGGTGCGCATCAACCCCAACGTGGACGCCAGGACCCACGAGTATATCTCCACCGGCAAGGCTGAAAACAAGTTCGGAATCGACTACGCTGCCGCCAGCGAAGTCTACCAGCACGCCGCAAATCTCCCCCATATCCAGATCAAGGGTGTGCAAATGCACATCGGATCCCAGCTCACCAGTGTAACCCCGTTCGTGGAAGCAGTCGAACGGGTCATCCCTCTCGTGGCCGAGTTGAAGTCCGTGCACGACATTGAGTTCTTCTCTATCGGTGGAGGAATCGGAATCATCTACGATGCCGCTCTCGCCTCCGGCCAGCAGGATTGGTGGGATCAGCACGATGAACCTCCACTGTCCCCCGTGGTCTACGCCAACGAACTGGCACCCCGCCTTCAATCCCTCGGCCTCAAGATCCTTCTCGAACCCGGTCGTTACATCTCGGGGAATGCCGGTGTCCTTCTCACCACCTGCCTCTATGAGAAGAAGGGCCACGCCAAGACCTTCAAGATTGTCGACGCCGGAATGAATGATCTCATCCGCCCGGCCCTCTACCAGGGACACCACGAGATTATTCCCCTCCGTGAGGACGATGCGAGCACCCGCGTCACCGCCGATGTGGTGGGCCCCATCTGCGAAAGTGGCGACTTCTTCTGCCAGGACCGCGAACTCGCCGATTTCAAGGCCAACGACATAATCGCCCTCATGAGCGCGGGAGCCTACAGCTTCACCATGGCCTCCAACTACAACTCCCGCCCCCTGCCCGCCGAGATCCTCATCGAGGGCACACAGGTCACGGTCGCTCGCCAACGCCAATCCTGGGACGACCTCATCGCCCCTGAGCTGTAGCATCGCATACCCCCTGCCGGGAGAGCTAGGATTCCACCTCTACCTTCCCGCAACAGCCCAATCCCCGGGCCAGCTTTTCCTCCAGAGCTTTGGACGTCGGGGTAAGGGCCAACCCGCCGAGTCCTGTGCAGCAGATCTCGCGCGGCATGAGATCGCTCACCTGTTTCATGGCATCTACGACCTCGTCAAAGGGCACAAGATGCTGGTAGTCCGCCAGCGCCATGTTGGCAGAGGAAAGTGCATTGGAAGCCGCGGTCACATTGCGACCGAGACAGGGAGCTTCCACCCGGTTGGCCAGCGTATCACAGGTCATCCCCAGGGAACTCTGCAGGGCCATGGACGCGGCCCCCAGCTGTTGTTTGAAGCTCCCTC
>DMYM01000475.1 GCA_003483645.1 Verrucomicrobiales bacterium | reverse complement strand
GTCCAAGCCAGCTTGAGACGTTTGATCCGAAGCCTGAAGCACCCAGTGGTACCCGCACGGTCGGGGATGTGATTCCCACATCGCTGCCGGGGGTGCATTTTGGCGCGACAATGAAGCAACTCGCAAAGCTTGCGCACAAGTTCAACATCGTGCGGTCGTATGCCACAAAAAATGGTGGGCACAACATCCAGCCGATCGTCAGCAGCTTTTCCAAGGAAGCAGCCATCAGTACACACTTTGCGCGCGTGGCAGGTGCCACGCGGGTGAGTTCTGGAATACCAACCACGGCGGTGCTTTTCCCAGCTGCTGTCAGCAAAGATGTGCCGGGGCCATCAGCACGGGGGAATCTCTCGGAGACGGGCTCGTACGGCCAGGGTTTTGCGCCATTTATTCCAGGCAAGGGCGGTAAGCTGCAGGAGGATATGAAATTGAGCCTGCCGCGCGAGCGTTTTTTAAATGATCGCAAGTCGTTGCTCGCTGAGTTGGATCGACTGAATCGTGAGGCCGATGCCGATGGGCAAATCAACGCACTGGACGACATACAACAACAGGCTTACGAAGTGTTGCTTGGTGGAGGAGTGTCGAAGGCGTTGGATCTTTCGAGGGAAGAAGCCGGGACATTGGCAAAATACGATACCAGCCGGTATGATGGCGGCACCCGTTGGAACAAGGTCAAACGAGGCAAAGCAGGCCTATACAATGCGCAGGCCAATACTATTGGCAAACTTCTGCTGCAGGCACGCCGTCTGTGTGAAGCCGGCTGCGGTTATGTCACCATCCATGCCAGCTATGCTGGCGTGTGGGACATGCACGCGGACGGCAACAATCTCAACATGCAGGATGGCATGCAGGCGGTGGGGCGTTCCTTTGACCACGCGGTAGCCGAGTTCATCCTCGACTGTGAGGCCCGCGGGCTGGGAGACAAGATTCTCCTTGTTTGCACCGGGGAAATGGGCCGCACCCCCATGCTCAACAAACGGGGCGGACGCGATCACTGGGCCCGTCTCGCTCCCCTTCTCCTCTACGGAGGAGGAATGGAAGGCGGACGGGTGATCGGACGCTCAACCCATGACGGAGGCGAACCCAACAGTACACCCTACGGCCCCGACAACCTGATCTCGACCCTCCTCAACACCATGATCGATACCGGGAAACTCCGCCTTGCTCCCAGTGCTCCCAAGGAGGTCCTGGAACTGGCCAGCGCCGCCGTGATTCCTGGCGTGGTGACAGGTTAGGTGCCGAACACCCCAGAGCCCCAGAATGGCCCGCGGATAATGAGATCTCCGGCCCGCTCCCTGCCCATTTTGGGGTAAACATCAGACCTTGAATCCTCCTGTTTAGGGGGAATGGGCATCTAGAGGCGCATGAATCTACCAGCAATCGGATAGACAGAGGTCCCCAAAACGCGTATCTACCATGAGTTCCGTTTCAACCTCCGGGTGTCAATTTTCCCCATGTATTTGCGAATACTCTCCGTTCTTGGTCTCGTGACCCTGCTTTCCCTTCAGTCCGTCTCCGCACGGACCTGGGTCAATTCCACCGGCCAGCCCATCAAGGGCGGCTTCCTGGAACTAAGGAACGGTTCGGTCAGGATCCGCCTGGATGCGGATGGAAAGGTGGTGAGTGTCCCGCTCAAGGTTCTCTCCAAGGCGGACCAGGAGTTCGTGCGGAAGCGGGCCATGACCGGCAAGGCCGACCTCGTCGCTCTCGCGGTGAAGCGTATCGATGCCGCGGTGGATGCCGGTCTGGAGAAGCAGAAGCTGAACTACAACGAAAACCTCAACGACCATATGTACCTGCGCCGGATCTACCTCGATCTGGCCGGACGCATTCCGAACTATGACGAGGCCAAGGAGTTCCTCGACTCGCGCAACAGGAACAAGCGCCAGGAACTGGTGATCAAACTCCTTAAATCGTGGGACTATGCCAGTCACAACTACAATCACCTCGCTGAGCTTCTGCGCGTCAAGACCACCTTCCCCGGCACGGTGCTCCGCAATGACTCCTTTATCTACTGGCTCAAGGAGCAGATCCATACCAACACGCCCTGGGATGAGCTGGTGCGCGAGATGGTGACCGCCGAAGGACGTATCTGGGACAACCCCGCGGTGGGCTACCACCTCCGCGACAATGGGATGAAACTCGACCACGTGGCTTTCATGGGCAAGGTCTTCCTCGGCACCAACATCACCTGTGCGCAATGCCATGACGATCCCTTCAGTGACTGGACCCAGTATCAGTACTACGAGTTTTCCGCCTACCTTGCGGACCTCGAAACGAAAGGCAAGGCCCAGAAGGCCAAGATGCCGAACAAGAAGGAGCTGGAAACCTACATCGCCACTACTCAGAAGCTCGATCCCAAGAACGAGGAGCAGAAGAGCAAGATCAACAATATCGTCGGTCGTTACCAACGCTCACTTCAGGACATGAGCCGCGCCAGTGAGCTGGCTGTTCACACTGTGGCCAACCGCTCCATGAGGCTCCCCGACAATTACCAGTATGAAGACGGCTTCCCACGCGACAAGGTTGCTCCGTGGGTGATCTTCGGGAAGGAAACCGGGACAGCTGCCGCGGCCCTCAATCCCCGCCAGCGCCTTGCGGTCTGGCTCACCTCGTCGAAGAACGAGCGTTTTGCCATGAACATCGCCAACCGGATGTGGTCACGCTACATGGGGCGCGGAGCGATCGAACCTCTCCATGACATCAATCCGGAGAACACCCTCAATGCCGATCTCCTCAAAGTTCTCGGCGAGGAAATGGTGACCCTCAACTTCGACCTCAAGGCCTTCGCCTGGGCTGTCGTGAACACCAAGGCCTACAACCGCCTGGCCACTCGGAAGAAGATCAATGTCACCGAACCCTACTACTTCCCCGGTCCGCTCCTCCGCCGGATGAGTTCTGAGCAGGTGTGGGACTCCCTGATCACGCTCATGGTGGAAGAACCGAACCAGTTCCGCCTTGATTCGGGAGATCGTTACAACCGGCTTATCAACGCCTCGCAATCACCGGGATCTCCCAAGGAATTCGTGACCCGGGTCGACGAATACAACAAGTTCAAACCGGTCCAGACCCTCGTTAATGCCAAAGGCGTCTCCATCGTAAATGCCAAGCCCCCCAAGGGAGAGAAGCCCTTCGGGCAGAACGCCCTCAGCCGGAAGCCCACCGGTCCTACCGACGAGGAGATGATGATGGCCTTCATGGAAGCGGCCAAGAAACGGAAACTCCTCCTCGCCCGCGCCTCGGAACTCCCGCAGCCTTCCGACCCGGCTCACTTCCTCAGTAAGTTCGGCCAGTCTGACCGCACCTTTGTCATCAATGCCAGCTCGCTGGATGGATCCGTGCCCCAGGTCATGGAACTTATGAACGGCTATGCCACCGAGATCCTCACCCAACCGGGATCCAAGATCTTTCTGGAGATGAAGAACCTCCGCTCGAACTTCGAAAAGGCCGACGTGGCCTTCATGAGTATCCTGAGCCGCCGCGCCATCGGTAGCGAACAGCACCTGCTCGATCGTGCATTGCGGGCGGGTGGACCAGAGGTTTTCTCTGATCTCATCTGGGCCCTCCTCAACACTCCTGAGTTTTTATTCGTCAAATAAGCCAACCCCAGCATACTTCCATCTGTTGCCATGAAAGACATTGTCCACCAACTCGATGAACTGGACCGCCGCAATTTCCTGACTGGAGCCGCAGCCTCTGCTCTCGGTGTAACCATCCTCCCGGGGCTCGCCGGAGCGGCAGAATCCGAGGTCATCAAGCCGGCCGCGCACGCCACCGCCAAGAACGTCATCTTCCTCTACATGGCGGGAGGCATGACCCATGTCGATACCTTCGACCCCAAGACCACCGGTGGGATCGCAGGTCCCTCACGACCTGCCGGCACCAACGTGGACGGCGTGCAACTCTCCAACATGCTTCCACAGCTCGGCAAACAGGCTGACAAGTTTGCCGTAGTGCGCAGCATGACCACCAAGACCGGCGACCATGGCGGGGGTAACTACCTCATGCACACCGGCTACGCCCGCCGGCCGGGGACCTCCCACCCGCAGATGGGTTCCTGGGCCCAGTACTTCCTGGGAAGGCGCAGCAAGCTCGTCCCCGACAGCGTTGTGGTGGGCGGGGGCAACCCCGGACCTGGCTTCTTCCGGCCTGACCACAGCCCCCTTCCCATCGGAGATCCCAACCGCGGAATCAAGGATCTCCTTCCCAAGATCAACAAGACCCAGTTCCAGCGCCGTCTCAAGTATGCCGAGACCTTCCGCGAGTCCTTCGCCAAGGGTTTCCCGCATGACGACGTGAAATCCTACGCCGACTTCTACGAAGAGACCGTCAAGCTCTTTGACAGCAAGACCACCGAGCTCTTCGACATCAACAAGGAGTCTGGCAGCGTGAAGAATCTCTATGGGAACTCGCGCTTCGCCCGTGGCCTCCTCCTGGCCCGTCGCCTCATCCAGAACAACGTGCGTTACGTCGAAGTCCAACTCGGCGGTTGGGACGGCCAGCATGGCAATGCCGGGACGGCAGCCAACCGCACCAATGCCATGGACGCTCCCATAGCAGCCCTCCTGCAGGACCTCTCCTCCCAGGGCATGCTGGACGAGACCATGGTGGTTCTGACCACCGAGTTCGGCCGGACTCCAAGGATCAACGGACGTGGCGGACGCGATCATTTCCCCAAGGCCTTCTCCATCATGATGGCTGGAGGTGGCGTAAAAGGAGGTCAGGTCATCGGCAAGACCGACGAGGTGGCCAGCAATATCCAAACTGAAGCCTACGAACCGAAGGATCTCCACACCACCATCGCCTACGCCCTCGGTCTCCCGGTCGAGAAGCGGATCCACGCCATGGGCGGACGCCCCTTCTTCGTGGGCAACCGTGGCAAGGTCATCAAGGAGGCCTTCGGTTCCGCCTAGAGCACCAAGGGAACGCCCGGCCTCAATTCTTACTCGCCCGGTTCGTTAAGAACCGGGCGATTTTTTTGCGAGATTGCATGAGGACGCCTTGTAATTCCGCGTGACTGTCGTGAGAGACTCTCGATAATTCATACGCATGACCGGAGGGCTTCCCACCTTCAACTACCAGGATGTCGCCTCGCCTGACCCTTCGCTGCTGGAGGCCCTGCGGGCAACATGCCACCTCACCGGGTTTTTCTATCTGCGTCATCCACAGCTGGCCTCGGGCCCCCTCGCCAGCATGTTCCACTACGCGAGGGAGTATTTTACTCTTCCGCTGGTGGAGAAGAATGCCATCCACCTCAGCCGTTCCCCGCACTATCGTGGCTACTCAGTCCTGGACGAAGAAGAGACTCAGGGGTTCCCCGACCACAAGGAGACCCTCGATCTCGGTCTGGAAGCGCCCCTTCTCGATTCGGAAGTGGACTATCATGTCCTGCAGGGCCCGAACCAATGGCCCGCGGACTGGCCGGAATTCCGGCAGGCGAGCGAAACCTACCTCGAAGAACTTCGCACCGTCGGAGAACAACTCATGCGAACGCTGGCCCTTTCCCTGCAATTGGAAGAAGACACCTTTGCCCGGCACTTTGATCCCCCCTACTGCATGCTGCGTCTCATCGCCTATCCCCCCGTGACGCAGGGATCCCCCGAACGACAGGGCATTGGCGAACACACTGACTTTGGTTGCCTCACTATTCTGGCCCAGGACGGAGTGGGCGGACTCGAAGTGCGCTGCGCCGACGGGACCTGGATCGCAGCCGGTCCGAAACCCGATTGCCTGGTAGTCAACCTGGGCGACATGCTGGAAATCTGGACCGGACACTATTTCATGGCCACGCCTCACCGGGTGAGTAGTCCTCGCGGCAGCTCCACGAGATACTCCATTCCCTTTTTCTTCGAGCCCAGCCTGGACACCGTGGTGACGCCCCTGCCTGCCCCCCGCCTCCCACCCTTCGAACGGAATACCTGCCGCGATCTCTCCATAGAACCCATCCTCTACGGTGAACACATGCTGAGGGCCTTTCGCCGGAGTTATCCCGGGATCAGGAACGGGCCCTGACCGAGCGTCCGGTCCCCCTCCCGTGATCCGGACGAAAACGTTCGGAGCACGCTACCGCGCCACCTTCCTGCGCTTGAGAAGGACCACTGCATTGCCATCCGTCCGGATGTCGAGCCGGGCGAAGTCGGCCACGTACTTCAGGACCTCGGCGACGGGAACGTTCTGGAGCTGGAATGTCACCGGCGTGGAGGGGTCCACCCCCCGCCCGAGAAGAACATTGATCCCTTTCTTCCTGGAATCCAATTGTCGGCTCGCAGTGGCAATGTCGTCAATGACCTGGCGCAGTTCAGCCTCATCAAATTCAACCTTGGGCATCACAATCTCCGACGCCCGGCGCAGGGTCATGGGGCTGCCACGTTTGAGGAAGGCCCTAACCGTTGCCTTGGGGCTTCGGGGCACGATCCGGATTGCGTGCCGTTCCTCGCGGTAGTCGAATCCCCCGAGCTCGGCGGCGTAGGCAAAGGCCACTCCCCTGGTCACATCATACAGCGTGAGAGTGACCCTGATCTCCTTCTTCATCTTGGGATCAACCAGGATGTTCCGGGCCTTCCCGGTAGCCCCTTCACG
>DMYM01000398.1 GCA_003483645.1 Verrucomicrobiales bacterium | reverse complement strand
GGTGCAGCTGGCGGTGGGCGACAAGGCCTTCTCGGACAACGACAGCTACAACTACGACAAGCAGTACTTCTCCTACTGGGTGACGGCGGCCTGGCTCAAGCTGCGCAGTCCGTCCGCCGAGGATTCCATGGTCATCGTGCGGGAGGGAAACCTGCTGGCGGTCACCCTTTTTGCTCTTGCCCTGCTCTCGGTGGTGGGTTCGCAGCGAAGGTGGTCCGGGGTGCAGGTCGCCGTCCTCTACGGCGCGCTTTTCACCCCCGTATTGTCCTTTTCGGGGATGTTCCTCTCCCCCAACATGATTTCGGCGTCCTTTCTCCTCGTCCTCGTGGTGATGCTGCGTCCCCCTCCGGAGCGGGGGGGTGACGGGGATGAGGCGGCACAACCGTCGGTGGTGAGGGTCTCCTTGGTGGGCCTCCTCGCGTGGGCAGCTACCGCGGCGCGCCAGGACGCCCTCTTGCTCATGCCTCTGCTGGCTCTCTTCACGGTCCGTGAGGACTCCCTGGGAGCCTTCTTTCACGACCGGCGGGTGCAAGCCATGCTGATGGGCACCGGTTTTGCCATTGTCCTGGGATTGCTGCTCAGTGACGGTTTCGCGGTCCTGCCCGCTCCTTTCCTTGTCCTGCCCACCTTCGTCGCTTTCATTGGGGGCGGACTCGGGGCCCTTCTCCTCCTCCTGGTTGTCTTTGCCGCCACCCTTGCGGGTGGGCGGTCGCTCTACCGCTGCCTCGTGGCCGCGGCCGTTCTGCTGCCTCTCATCTTCTACGGGTGCGTGCTATATACACCGCGCCATCTGTTCCTCCCGGCCCTTGCTATCCTCCTGACCATCTTTTTCGAGCGTGGGCGTGAGGTCTGGTCCGCGATCGGTCGGCGGCGTCTCGGACAGCTCGCCATCGTGCTCACTCTTCTCGGTAGCATGGGACCCTGGATCGTGGGGGTGCGCATGGCTGACTGGCGCCAGGGAGCACCGGCCACTTCCTCGGCTACCCTCTTTCCTTCGACCGACGGCTTCTGGCCGATGGGAGGTTACGGATGGTTTTTTGGCCGCCTGGCCGACGGCGCGGAGGAGGCGGTCGATCACAACCAGCGGGTTTGGGCAGCCTGGAGCACGGTGAATCCTGCGAGTCTGCCCGGGGGTGAGGGAGTCATTCTCAGCAGCGGACTGGTGTCCTACGGCACGTTCCATCTCGCCCTCTTCGGGAAAGATCAAGTCCGGCGTATCGAAGACGCGGACTTCGTTCTTTTCGACGAACGCACTTTGGGCAAACGGCAGCGAGGGGTAAATGCCACCGAAGGCTCCAACCGGAACTCCCTCCTCTCTTTGCTCGAACGCGGACGCCTGCAGGTGGTGGGGGAGGCCCATGGGGAGCGCATCCTCCTCTGGACTCCCGGGAGACCAGAGGCAGGCCCTCCCAATACCGGTGTCAGCATAAAGCTCGCTCTACATAAGTATTTCAGAGGAAATGATTTCCGACTTATCCCATGGCGCAAGGGAGACTGGAACACGGAGGAATTGCAGGGGCATCGGGGGGTGATCGCCGGGCGGGACCGGGAACCACTTGAGCAATTGGGACGTAGCATGCGACAGACCGGGGAACTCGTGAAACTGGAGAGCCCGTACGACCAGGAGCCCTGGTGGGGCCTGCCTGTCACAGCAGAAAAATGGGAGAAGCTTCGCACGGAGCGCGAGGATGACCCGGGGGAACTCTGGGTGGGATTCGGAACCCTTCCCGGCTTCATGGATGTGCGGAAGTACGCGGGTTCCGGAGCGGGCCGGTGACCGGTTCAGGAGGGCTGCCCGGACGGAGTGAAGATCTATCTTGATTTTGGTTAGATGTCAGAGAAAACGACAGCGCACCTGATCGCTGACCCAGTCCGGAAGTGGCTGGTGGCTCTGCGGACGCAGCACTGGATCAAAAGCGGATTCTGCCTGACCGCTCTTTTCTTTCACGGGTCCGTGCTGGAGCCTGCAGCCTGGATGGCGGTGCTGCCAATCGCTCTTTGCTTCTGCCTGATTTCCAGCGCGGTCTATCTCGCTAACGACATTGTGAACCGTGCGGAAGACCGGCGCCATCCCCGCAAGTGCAGGCGGCCCATCGCGAGCGGTCAGATTTCCGTGCGCCGGGCCTGGGTGGCGATAGTCCTTCTGGCCGGTGGGTCGCTGGGATTTGCCTGGTGGTTCTATGGAGGGGGCACCGTGACGGGGGTGCTGGCGGGCTACTACCTGCTTTCCTGGATCTATTCGTATTACCTGCGCGGGCTGCCACTTCTCGATGTCCTCGTCCTGGCCACAGGTTTCGTGGCGCGGGTGGCTGCCGGGGCCTACGCTCTGCAGCGCTTCGACCTCACCGCCCATCCCACCGGCTGGCTCCTGAGCTGTACCTACTTCCTCGCGCTCCTGCTCGGCTTTGGGAAACGCAAGGGTGAGTGGCTCCTCCTCGAGAAAACCCATCGCGAGATGGGGATCACCCGGCGGGCCCTGCGGGGATATACTGCCGATCTTCTTGACGTCCTGACCGGATGCAGCGCCCTCCTTGCCGGAGCAATCTATCTGGCCTACTGCCTCAATCGTCCCGACCGCATACCCTTCGTCTTCACCACCCTCCCTGCCCTGACCGGCCTGATGAGCTACCTGCGACTGGCCTGGCGCTCCACCGTAGTGGAAACTCCCGAGCGCCTTCTTCTCAAGAGCCCCGGTCTTGTCATTTCACTGGCCATCTGGATCCTGCTGGTGAGCTGGTTTACTGCTCTTGGGTGAACCTTTCCCCTCCACCGGTTTCCAAGTTAACGCCATGAGCGACCATCCTGTCCAAACCCGATCCGTGCGTGTGCACTGGCTGGCGCCTACCGCTCTGCTCTTTCTTTTTGCGGGCTGGGTGACCGCCATTCTTCTGGCGGGAGGGCTTGAACTCCACCGCAGCGCGGTGGCCATGCCGTTGGTGGTGATCGGGGCCCTTCTGGGATTGGCGGAGGCGGTCCGGACGAGACGGGTCGTGCGGACTCCGATCCTGCTGGCGGGCGTGCCGGCGCTGCTCTACTTCATCTTGCGGGCTCTCTTCTCGGAGGTGTGGGATCTGGGTCGCCATGACCTGCACCTCATCACCATGGCCTGGCTGACCATCGTCACGGTGCCTACCTGTGTGGGCACCCGGCGCGAGCGGATAATCCTTCTCGCGGGGCTCGCGGTTGTCTTTGGGGCACAGTTTCTCGCGGGGCTCTACCAGCAGTTCTTCGATCCCCACTTCACCTTCTTTCGACGGACCCGTCCGAGTGGAGAAGGAGTGAGCGGACTCTTCTGGCAGTGGAATAACCTGGCGGGACTCCTGGCCATCATGGTGCCCCTCTTCCTTGGAGTGGCGCTGTGCTCGCCCAGGTGGAGGACGCGGGTTCCCTTCCTGCTCCTGGCAGGGGCCGGTCTCCTTCTGGCCTGGTTGACCAAGTCACGGGCCGGGTTCGCCGCCACCGTGGGTGGCCTGGGGTGTGCCGTTGCCCTTGTTGTTCTCGCAAGGGTCCACCGTCGCAGCCCGGGGGCCCGGCTTGCAGCCTGGAGTGTTCTCGGAGTCCTCGCCCTCGGGGCAATGGGGGCGGTGGTGCTGGCCACCTCCGCCCTGAGTGAACAGCGGGATCAGGGATCTGATCTTGGCAACTTGCTGGGCTCAAGTTCGCGACTGGGTCTGGCGGGTGTGGCCTTCGAGATCTGGCAGGAAAAGCCTCTGCTTGGAAACGGGAGCCAGAGTTATCGTTATCTCGCCATCCAGCACTGGGACACTGATATCCCCAGCTGGGTTGATGATCCCGAGCTTGCCCACAGCGAATATCTTCAGGTGCTCTGCGACTACGGTCTGATCGGTCTGGTTCTCATCCTGGGATTCCTTATCGTCGTGCTTCTGAGTGCCCTGCTTCCATCACCCCAGAGAGGGGAGGATCCTCCTTCGCTCCAGCGTGGTCTGCAGGTGGGCGCCGCCGCCGGGTTGGTGGGCGCAATGCTTCACGCGGCCTTCGATTTCCAGCCCCATCTCCTGCCTATTCTCATGATGGCATCCCTTGCCATCGGGCTTGTCATGCCTGCAGCATCCCCGACCCGCTCCATCCTTGCCCAAGGCGGACATGTCACTCTGGTGATCGTGATATCCCTTCTGGCTGTGGTTGCGGTAGGCAAGGAGAGCTTGCATGCGGGGGGATGGATCCAGTGGGAACAGCAACGGGGGGCCAACTTCGAAGTGGATCCCGGGGAATTGCCCCGCCTGCGTAAACTGGTGGAGGATTCACCGCACTATTTCGCGGCCGAAATGTACGGGCGCCTGCAGTTGAGCGCCTATACACAGACCCCGGAAGCGGACCGGCCCGAAAATGTCTTTCGCCTCGAGGAAGCCCGGTGGGGACTGGAGCTGGCCCATGAACGTCACCCCGAGGATCCGCGCAGCCTGATCGAACTCGGCCTCGTGCTCGATCTGCTCGGGGAGTTCGACCAGGCAGCCGGGGTGCATGTGGAGGCCATCCGGGTTGCCAGACGCCGGGAACGCAAGTTCGGAGCCTATGCCGGACTCTCTCTTCACCTCGCCCTGCGGGGCAAACAACTCTGGTACAGCCGCCGACCGGAAGAGGCTTTCGGCTGCTTCCTCCGCGCTCAGGAATACCTGGATCTTTCCATCCGCCGTGGCTACCGTTTTAGCCGACCGCAGGAATTCCGGGAACGGCGGACGATTCTTGAATTCTACATTAAATCATTGCAGGACGGAAAGATCCGGCCACAGTTTCCGCCCGAAATCCTTATTCGGTTTCCCCAACCGGATGACCCAACGACCCGCTGATGGCCCAAGGACGTAAAGAAGCCCTCTCGGTGCAGGCATTGCAGTTCGTCGATGCCACCCTTGTTTACGTGGCTTTCGTGATCAGTGCCGCCATGCGCGACGATCTTCTCAGGATCCTCATGAAGTGGAAGATCTGGAAGCGAGGAGAGAATCCGGTCGAGATCGGCCTCTCCGAGATGATGCCGTTGCTTTTCGTCATCATTCCTCTCACTCCCATCGCGCTGGAGGCCTTCGGTTTCTATCGCCATCCCCTGCGCAAGCGCCTCCGGGATTCACTGATCCAGATGTTCAAGTCCCTCATCATTGTGGGGGTGGTGGTCGGTGCCCTGGTGGTCTTCTTCAAGCTGGGAGACACGCCTCGACTGACCCTTGGTGCGGCCGTCCCCATTGCAGTCTGCCTTGTCCTGATGCGTGAGAGGCTGGTGCGCAGCTTCGTGCTGCACTCGGTGCGTGTGGAAGATGCCAAGGAGGCGGTCATTTACGTCGGCTCCCAGGAGTCCATCAAGGAATTCGAAGCAAGCCTGCCCTCGGATGTCCTGACCGAATACAAGGTGGTGGCCCACTACCAACCGTCCGAGGGGACTCCGGAAGAGTTCACCAGCCTCCTCAAGCGCGAGTCGATCGGCCGGGTGATCTTCGCCCCCAAGCAGACCGAGTTTGGAAAACTGGCTGAATTGGTGGAGATCTGCGAGTTGCAGGGCGTGGAGGCCTGGATCTCGGCGGATTTCATCCAGACGCAGGTAGCCCGTCCCGACTTTGACAGCATGGGGGGCAAGCCCATGCTGGTCCTGCGATCCACCCCGGAGTTGTCCTGGGCACTCTGGGTGAAAGGGATGATTGATTTCCTGGTGTCCGCGGTCGTTCTGAGCGCCTCCATCGTCCTCATCTGGTGGTGGGTCGCCCTCTTCATCAAGATCGGGAGCCCCGGGGGACCGGTCTTTTTCCGCCAGAAACGGGCCGGGCGTTATGGCAAACCGTTCAACATGTGGAAATTCCGGACCATGCACCCGGATGCGGAAGCCCAACTTGACGGCATCAAGGAATCCGAGGGTAACGA
>DMYM01000397.1 GCA_003483645.1 Verrucomicrobiales bacterium | reverse complement strand
GCAGCTTGAGCCAGGCCGCCGTCACCCAGTAGGAGAAGTACTGCTTGTCGTAGTTGTAGCTGTCGTTGTCCGAGAAGGCCTTGTCGCCCACCGCCAGCTGCACCGCGCCCTCGAGCAGCGAGGCCTGATCACTCTCCCGCATGACGGGGCCGACTGCCCAGATTTCCAGGCAGATCCAGACCACGGTCACGAGAGACGCCGCAAGTCGCATTTTTCCGGAACGCGTCATTCCGATTCAGGGGCGATGGGATTGAGCACGGCGAAGTAGTGGAGCTTCCTGCCGAAGAGAGCATTCACCACGGGCGGGTAAAGGTCGAGAGAGGTTCGCTCCGCCTGCACGGAGAGGGCACACTCCCTGAAGAGGTCGTGCCAGCCACTCACAGTGGGGTAGCGGAAAAGACAGCGCACGCCATAGCCGGCATTGGCGGCCCAGTCGAGGAGGGAAATCCGTGGCCAGGCCAGAAAGGATCCGGTCTTGTGGTCCTTGATGATAACACGCTTGCGCGCCACTCGCCCGGCCTCCTGCAACAGGCGACCGGGATTCTCTTCGTGATGGAGAACGTCAGCCAGCAAGACGTTATCGATGGAATCTTCCTCGCAGGGAATGGTCTCTCCGTCGTAGGGATCGACCGGGATGACGCAGCCCTCCCGCACATTGGTTTCCAGACCGCGGACCTCCAGCCCGTATTCGCGGGTAAGCGCAGCACCGAGGGCTCCCGCACCACAGCCGATATCGAGGAGTGACTCGCCCCGCGGCAGGCACCCCCCGAGGACCTTGAGCAGGACCTCCAGGCGCCGCTCGTAAACCGGCGCGTGCAACGTGCGCAAAAGGGCCTTCATTCGGCCTCGGTCGCTCCCAGCGATTTCTGGAACATGGGAGCAAATTTCTGGATGAAGGAAAAGGCGCGCTTACGAGCCTCTTCGTCAGCACTCGCGATTTCCTCGGGAGTCTTATTCCCCTCAAGGTCGACATGTACCAACACGCTGGGATACCCCCAGCGGTTGTTGACGTTCCTGAACATGTTATCCAGGACAGTATAGAGGATGCGCTCGAAGTCAGAAGGTGTCGACCGCCGGGCTCCGATCCACCAGTAGATGTAATGGGCGCGCGCGTTGCGGATGGTGCCGTCCTCTTCGCTCACCTTGCGCAGAAGCGTGAAGTCCATGACTTTCATATCCTGACCGGCGACGGAAAGAGTGGCCGTTTCCTTCTTCGCGATCCGCCATCCCTGCGCGCGCAGGCAGACCTGGGGGCGGTGGAGACTCCGGCGATCATTCCCACTCAGAATAAGACCGACCGAGATTCCCTCCTCGCTGGCCTCAACCTCGTTCGAGGCCGTCGATTTCTTCGGGATATACAGCATCTTCAGGAGGCCAGTATCCTCGGGCAGCCATTTTTTTTCCTCCTTGGAGATCGGCCGCCCGAAACCCAGATAACCGGGAACCTCGTCCTTGCCCGGCAGCTTCAGGACCATTCCCGATTCCGAATTTTCCGCCGCATTCGGAAAGCGCATGCAGATCCCGATCGTGGTGGAGACCAGCAGCAGCACTACCAGACTCCGGACAACGGCTTGTCTGATCGTAATCATTCCGGTGGGGAATCCTCCGGTTTTTCATCGGCCGTCACCTCTTTCTCCACCCCCACCACCCGGGAGCGAACACGCTTTCTCTTCAACGCCCTGAATCCACCATTGAGCACCTCCACGAGAACCAGCATGCAGATGAGAGCCACGATGAAGACCGCGATACCGGCCCCGGTGTGGAAGGCGGAGGGATGGTCATCCGTGCCGATGGCGAAATCCTTGGAGACCCAGATGGTGCCATAGTAGAGGAGCAGCATCCGGACGAAGTTGCCGAAGATCGCAAAGGGCACGGCGGAAGCGGCCAGAAGCAGACGGTGCCAGCCCTTTTTCAGAGAGAGATAGCCGTAGAGGAGGCTCACCATCCCGAGGGCAAAGAGGGAACGCAACCCGGAGCATGCCACCGCAATCCCCAGCGAGAAGCGATCGCCGGCCGGCACTGCTTCCGAAGGTGGAGAATAAAGGGACGTCCCCGAGCGGATGACATCGACTCCCGTGACCTTGAGATAGACCTCCGTCAACTTGGTCATGAGGAGCTGCAGGGGGCTGGCAATCGGTTCGATGAGAAAGACCAGCGGCCAGGTCAGCCCGAAGAGAATCCACAGCCAGAAGGCCCGCCTGAAGAATTCGATGCCGAGGAACCACAGGATGAAACCGGCCACCAGGATCTGGCCCGCGAAGTAGCCCACGTACTTCTCATTGGCCTTGTAGCCTCCGAAGTAGATGAAGCAACCGAAGGCGAGCACGACGAGACCAAGGTAACTGGGCCTGATGGTGATCCTCGCGAAGCGTTTGCGCGTGACCCAGAGCAGGAGGACCACGGCGGGAGGCACAAAGTAGCCGAAGGCCCATTCCGCCTGCTCCATGCGATATCCCTGCCGCATGTTGCTCCACAGGGTGGAGCGCTCGAACATATAGCCGGTGGAATAGCCGAAACCGAAGTAGAGGTATCCCATCACCACTACCACGCAGCCCACCATGATGGCCATGGGGAGACGGTTCTCGCCGTTGGAAAAACTTGGGCTGTTACTCATGGCAGGAGGCACCTAACCAAGACCGATTGCATGCAGGTGGCAAGGATTCAGTCTGCCCCGGTGGAGATCGGGGATCATCTGTAATGAAACAGCTCGAGCACCTCCGAAAGGGCCTCATCAAGCTGCTCGACAGTCTCCGAATTCAGTTTTTTGCGGTGGTTTCCCGGTTTCACCGATCGTTTATGAGAAAGGACATTCTCTGATGAAACCTCGAAATCCGCCTCTTTTACGATCCGGTCGACAAGCGATCGGTTCCCGTCCATTCCCGTGTGCTCAACCACCTTTCGAATGAATTCCGGGAAGGCGGTCACCATCTCCTCGTAAGGGAGGAAGAGCACGCCGGGCTTCCCCACCAGCTGACGGTGAAAGTCAAGAAAGTCGTGCCGGTATTCCTCCGCGTGCGCGAGAACCCACTGGTCGACATCGGTTGCCAGTGCCTCGCGACGAGCCCGGAGATTCCCATGGTTGTTCAGCGTATGAGACTGCCGGATCGAAAAGTAGTGAGACACCAGGCAGTCCCGAGGATCACGCAGAAGCAGGACTGAACGGTAATGCTCGTGAGCAGGAATGGGATAGGCGCGTCGCAGGGTTCCATAGTAGCAGCCTTCAGGATGAAAGGCGGTCTCCAGTGTCTCCCTGTCGAACAGGCTGACTCCCTGTCCGGGGGCCACCTTGACGAAGTAGCTGCAATAGTCGAGATGCTGAAGGCCGTTGGCCAGCGCAAGCTCCCGTATGGCTCGCGACAGGAACATCGAACCGCAGCGGTAGTAACTGTAGAACATCACACTGGGCATGCCACTCGGGGTGATCTCGCCCCGCAGCCCACGCTGTTCGTTCTTCCAGAGCAGGGAGTTGTAGGTCTGCGACAGATTCACGTAGGTTTCCGGAAAACGCTTCATGACCCAGAGGCGGGCTCGACGCGACATGCTGATCGACTTGCTCATGACTGCCTGGTGGATCGAGCCAGCACTTCCGCAGCGGCATCCCGGTAGATTCCGGTGAGGAGTTCCAGATTTTTTTCCCGGCTGTAATGATCACGGTATTCTGCAAGAGCGCGCTCACCCATGCGACGCCGTTCATGGGACGGAAGCTCGAAGAACCCCCTCACTCCGGTTGCAATCTCCCCGGCATCTCCGCGGTTGACCAGAAATCCGGTCTCTCCCTCCCTGACGAGATCCCCG
>DMYM01000002.1 GCA_003483645.1 Verrucomicrobiales bacterium | reverse complement strand
ACCCAGTAAATCTTGCCCGCGGGAATATCCAGGGTCATGCCGTGCGGCGTATCCAGGCCGCTGTAAAGATCCTCGATCGGGCCGTTGTCGAGATGCCGGCGTTGGATCTTGTGGGCATTGCGATCACACCAGTAGAGGTAGCCACCGCCGGGATCAACCTTGACTCCACGCGTCTGGACGAGGCCGCTGACGACGGTCTGGATATTCGTCGCGTCCGGAAGATCCGCCCGGAAGATGTTTCCTCCGGAGAAATCACCCCAGTAGATTTTTTGATGCACCCGGTCGAGATCGAGGTAATAGGGCTGGGTGGTGGAAACCAGGGTCTCACGACTGCTGCCATCATAGTTAGCGCGTTCGATGCGGTTGTTGTTGCGATCGCACCAGTAAAGTTTCCCGGCGGCCCGGTCGAGGGCGAGGTCGGCGGGGAAGCCGAGGGCGGTAGTGACAATGGCCTCTCGTTCTGAACCGTCCAGACGGGCCCGGTAAATGATGTCGGCGCCGTTGTCGGCATAGAACAGGTCGTTACCAGGGACGTCGATGGCGATGCCGCGGATGTTTGAACCTGCGGAGGGAATGAGGGTCTGCAACCCGGAACCGTCAAGGTTGGCAATCCGGACAAGCCTGGCGCCACGGTCGGTAAACAGCATCGTGCCTCCCCCGGCAAACCGGGCGAGCCCCAGCATGCAGATGCTGACATGGATGAGCAGGCGGGAGGATATGAAGCGGGAGAGGCCCAAGGTCTCTAATGCTGGCGGATCCCAGGAGGGAAGGGAAGACCTGATCGGGGCAGCATTTCTGAGAGTAACCGGAGAGGTCGGCCTGATTGTCTGCATCCCGTCGCGGAGAGCCCGGAGGCCCTGCCGGGGGGCTCGGTTCCGCGCAGGGTCCGGGTTGCGTGCGACAACGCCCCGGGACCAGTTCCAAGCGGGAGATTCGACAACTGGGCGGTCGTTATCTCCCCACCGCTTCCGGGTAGCGGGCGAGGATTCCCTTCAATCTGGCGAGCACCTCCCCCTGTTCCTGGGCCAGATTCCTTTGCTCCACGGGATGTCCCCTGTAGTCGTAGAGCTCGTATTGCGCGGTTCCGGCCGGGGCGCCAGGCTTCTTCCATTCCACCATGCGGTAACGTTCCGTGCGGATGGCGCGGCCGATCACACCGCCTTTTCTGGGGTAGCAGTGGAAGGCGTGATCCCGTATCCGTCTGGCCGGGTCCTTGAGGACGGGGACAAGACTCTTCCCGCTCAGCGGTTGCGGAACCTCCGGAGCCGGGAGCCCTGCAAGTTCCGCCAGGGTGGGGAACAGGTCGACGCTCTCCGCCAGCTGGCGGGTGACGGTGTCCGCCCTGGTCACTCCGGGGGCGACCAGCAGCAGGGGTATTCGATTAGCCTGCTCGTAGTTTGTGTGTTTGGTCCAGATGCCGAGGTCGCCCAGGTGAAATCCGTGATCTCCCCATACCACGATGATGGTGTTGCGGGCTAGGTCGAGCCGATCGAGTTCGGCGATCACTTTTCCGATCTGGGCATCCATGTAGCTCACGCTGGCATAATAGCCATGCACCAGCTTGCGTTTGAGTTCGACGGTGTAGTCCTCGTTCCTGCGTGGCACGGGGGAATACATGGCGATCTCCCCGCCACGCTTGTGGGCGATCTTGGGAGAACCTGCGGGGTGGTCCTCGTCGCGGGCAAGCGGCAGCTGGGAGGAATCGTGCTGATCCCAGTATTTCCGGGGGGCGCTGAAGGGAAGGTGGGGTCTGACGAAACCGACCGCCATGAAAAAGGGGTTCCTGCGTTTCTTCGCGGCCCGAAGCCGCTTGACCGCTTCGGCCGCCACTCTTCCGTCGGCGTAGTCCTCGTCGCGGGCCTCCGGGGCCTCGAAGGCGGCGCCCCGGGGCAGGGAATGAATGCGGTTAAGCTGCTGGTTTGTGAAGTAGGCTTCCTCCCTGGTGAGCTTGCCGCCCTCCGTGCTCGCGGGATCGAGATACTCGATAACCTTGTCGTGGAAGTGTGGCACACTGAAGGATTCGGGGTCGCCCTCATTCCCGTGACCGATGTGGAAAATCTTGCCCATTGATTCGGTGCGATAGCCATGCCGCTCGAAAAACTGTGGCATGGTGACAGCCCTCGGGTGGGAGTGACGCAATCTGTTGCCGAGTCCATAGAGGCCGGTGGCGGTGGAGTGTGCGCCGAGCATGAGGGTGAAGCGGGAAGGCGCACAGACGGCCTGGTTGCAGAAGGCCAGTTCGAAGCGCAGTCCGCGGGTCGCCAGTTTGTCGAGATGAGGGGTGCGGGCGTGGGGATCGCCGTAACACCCGAGGGCCGGTTTGAGGTCATCGACCAATAGGAGCAGCACATTGGGCCGTTCGGAGGCGGGCTGGTCCCCCAGGGCCTGGGAAGCGCCGGGAAAGAGCGCACAGGCCGCGGGAATCAGAATGAAGGCGAGACGAAGCATGGGGGTAAGCTAGCCGGGATGGTCGGACCATCACCAGAAAAAGTCGGGCTGTCGCACACGGCAAGGTAATGAAACAGCGAGCGGGAACCCGCTGGCGTGGCAAAGGGAAACGGGCTTCGATGGTCCTGGGATCAGGCCTCCCGGATCGCGGAGATGGCGGCCCTGATATCCGGTGCCTTGAAGGTGGAGGATCCCGCCACGAAGACATTTGCCCCGGCGCCGGCGGCGATGCGGGCGGTTTGCGGATCAACGCCGCCATCCACCTCGATGTGGAAGGCCAGGCCGCGCTCTTCGCGCAGGCGGACGGCTTCCTCGACCTTGGGCATGACCTCGGCCATGAAGGCCTGGCCACCGAAGCCCGGGACCACCGTCATGACGAGGAGAAGGTCGATTTGGTCGAGGTAGGGCAACACCTCTTCGAGGGGCGTAGCCGGATTGAAGGCGAGGCCGGCCCTGCATCCTGCTGTCCGGATGGCGGCCAGGCTGCCCGCAACGTCGTGATCGGCCTCAGGTTCCACGTGGACGGAGATGAGGTCGGCCCCCGCCTCCAGGAAACGCGGAAGATAGTGGTCCGGCCGGGCGATCATGAGGTGGACGTCGAGGAAGATGTCGTTGGTGGCGTGAACGGCTCCCACCATGGCGGGACCGAAGGAAATATTGTCCACGAACTGCCCGTCCATGACGTCGAGGTGCAGCCAGTCGGCACCGGCTGCGATGGCCCTTGAGCACTCCTCGCCGATGCGGGAAAAATCGGCCGCCAGCACGGAGGGCGCCACGATGCGGTCGGATGGAGTCCAACTCTTCACCCCCTTGGTTTAGCCGCGTGGCTACGCAATTCAAGACTTCCGGACAAGCCCTGCCGGACCTGCGCCCTGCTGCGCCCCTTTCCCATTGACCCGCGGAGGCTCAACCCGGGCCGATCCTCAGGGGATTTGGGGGTTTGGGTATTTCGCCGGTTGTGCTTGCCTGTGCAGCGTGAGCGAGGAGCCCATCATCGACCTGACCAGTGATGCCTACTTCATGGAGCAGGCCTTGCGGGAGGCGCAGAAGGCCTACGCCGCGGAAGAAGTTCCCATCGGCGCGGTGGTGGTTCAGGAGGGGAGGGTCATCGCGCGGGCCTGGAATCAGGTGGAGACCCTCAGGGATGCGACCGCCCACGCGGAAATGCTGGTGCTCACGGCAGCCCAGAATACGAGGGAAGACTGGCGCCTGGACGGCTGCACGCTGTACGTGACCAAGGAGCCCTGTCCCATGTGTGCGGGTGCGATTGTGCATTGTCGACCGGACCGGGTGGTCTTCGGCTGCCCCGATCTCAAGGCGGGGGCGGCAGGGGGATGGATCAACCTGCTGGAGGCCAACCCACCTCTCAATCATCGCTGTGAGGCGACTGGCGGGGTGCTGGAAGACGAGTGCGTGGGATTACTCCAGCGCTTTTTCCGGGAGGCGCGTGCCAGAAAGACGGAAAATTCCGGGAGCCCCCCGGCATCTGATGCCGGGCCCGGTAATTGAGGGGAGCGCTTACTTCTTCCGCCTGAGCATGAAGAGCAGGCCCAGGCCCAGGCCACCGAGAAGGGTGGAGGTGGGTTCGGGGATCTGGAAAGTGCCGGTGGGGAAGGGCGGGGTCGCGGTGGCATTGGTTCCATTGTCGGAGCCACCATTAAAGTTGTCATCGCCATCCCAGGCGTTGCGGCCGGAGAAGGACCAGTTGCCAGCATCAAAGGTGCCGCCATTGGCGCCGACACCATTGTTGCGATAGGCCCAGCCATCGAGGGTTTCCCAGGGCTCACCACTGCCATCCACCCCAAGCACGCCGAACGAATCGATCACCGCTCCATTTTGGTAGAGAAGAAGCACATCGTCTCCATTGTGGTTCACCGCTCCCCCCGAGGGGCCCGAGAAATTGGCCTCAAATCCGAACCACTGGGCGAAGTCTCCGTCGTTGCCGTTGGAAACGTAGTAGAATTCCCCTGCGGCCATGCTGTCGGCCGGAAGCGTGGCCTCCGGGGCCCCGCCCGAAGCCCCGCCGTTGCTGGCGGTCTCCAGCCCGTAGATGCTGAGGTCCGTAATGGCCGCGGTGGCATAGAGTTCGATCCCTTTGGGATCTCCCCCGGGGAGGGGGCCATCGAAAATTCCGGTGATGATGAGAGAGCCGGGGGCGGCGGCAGTGGCCGCGGCAGCAGCGAGTACAGTTACGATCGTCTTCATGGGCCGGAGGGGTTTAGTAAGGAAAATATTGGGAGGAGGCTATCGCAATCTTCGTTCAGTTTGCGATAGCCTCCTCCCAATATT
>DMYM01000057.1 GCA_003483645.1 Verrucomicrobiales bacterium | reverse complement strand
GACGGTGCCAGCGCCATCGGCTTCTCCGCTCATCGAGCGTCCCAGCAAGGTGGCCAGGGCTGCACCGCCCAGCACGTTCTTTCCTTGCGAAAGGAAGTAGCGCCGGGATTGGGTCTGGAGGTATTCGTGGAAGAGATTCATCGGTGGATGGGGTTGGCGACCGTGGTGTGATGTCCGCACCACTGCTAAGACAGGTTACTTGTTCAGCACTTCATCGAGATTCAGCATCTGGTTGCACAGCATCGTCCAGGCGGCGAGTTTGCGTGGGTCGAGGATGGGATCGGCCTTGCTTTCGCCCACCTTGAGGAGGGACTTGGCCTCAGTGAGGTTATTCTTGTAGTAGGCAGAGTGGTCGGCGAGGCAGGCCTGCAGGATGGTTATTTCGCGGGGCTTGAGAGGACGGCAGAGAGTCCGCCGGGCGACGTAGTCCAGGGTGGCGGAATCTTCTCCGGACGCTGCCCGCAGGGCGCGCTGGGCGAGGGCGCGGGCGGCTTCCACAAACTGGGGGTCGTTCATGGTGACCAGAGCCTGCAGGGGTGTGTTGGTGCGTTCACGGCGCACGGTGCAGACCTCGCGGCTGGGCGCGTTGAAGGCCTCCATGTTGGGAGGATGAGCCATGCGTTTCCAGAAGTTGTAGAGCGTGCGGCGGTAGAGTTTCTCTCCGGTGTCCTGTTTGTAGTTGCGGGTATTGCCACCGGGCAGGCCGACGACGTTCCAGATGTCACCGGGTTGATAGGGGCGCACCCCGGGGCCGCCCATGGAGATGGAAAGAAGGCCGCTGGCAGCGAGGGCGTAGTCGCGTACCATCTCCGCATCCATGCGGAAGCGCGGTCCCCGGCTCAGGAAGCGGTTGTCTTCGTCCTTTTCGCGCTTCTCCGGAGTGGTGATGGCGGCTTGCCGGTAGGCGCGGGTGGTGACCAGCAGTTTCATGAACTTCTTCACGTCCCAGCCTGATTCGCGAAACTCCATGGCCAGCCAGTCGAGTAACCCGGGATGGGTGGGCGGCATTCCCATGATGCCGAAGTCTTCCGATGTCACCACGATACCCTGTCCGAAGATCTCCTGCCAAAGCCGGTTGACGGTTACGCGGGCGGTGAGGGGGTTCTCGGGGGCCACCACCCACCGGGCCAGTCCGAGACGGTTGCGTGGGGCATCGCCGGGCAGGGGGGGCAGGGAGGAAGGGGTGTTGGCTTTCATCTGGTCACCCTTCTTGTCGTATTGTCCTCGCATCAGGATATTAGCCATGGCCATGCCTGGTTTCTCCTTCTGGACGTGGGTGATGGCTGCACTGCCGCTGAGTCCCTGGCGCTGTGATTTCAGCTTGGATATTGTTTCGGTGAGGGCGGAGAACTGCTGGTCGCGGGTGTAGAGGAAATTCTCAAAGAGGACCTTGGTTTGCTCGGCACTACGGTCCTGGGCGGCGGTTGCCAGGATGGCGCGGAGAGGTCCGGAGTCGGCGAGGGCCTTGATCTCGCCCGCGGAGAGGGTGCGTTCGTAGATACGCATGTCCTGCAGGAAGCCGTCCTCAAAGAATTCTCCGGCGCTTCGTTGTCCGATTTGCAGCGAGGTTTCAGACGTGATGTCCGCATTCGGCTTGAGGGATCCAGTCTCCACGCTCGTGGCCTGCGCAGTCCCATTGTGGTAGAGGCGGAGTCCCTCCACCTTGCCGCTTCCGTCGTAGGTGACAAAGACGTGGTTCCACTGGCCGAATTTGAGGACCGCTTTTTGGGTGACGACCTTGAGGGCGTTGTCGGGATAGTTGTCGATGAGGTGAGCGCCGAAGTGTGCACCCTGCTGCCAGAGATCCCAGCCGCGGTGTTTTCTGGCCGTATCCATGCGAGCGAAGACCGCGCCATTGATGCCACCTGCGGAACGGATCCAGGCACCGTAGCTGAAGGCTTGGTCGATCTTGAAGTTGGCGAGGTCGCCGAGGTCAAAGGTGCGCCCACGCTTGATGCGGGGGGCGGGACCGATCTTGCCCTTGGGATCCCAGGTGAGAAAGCCCTTGGACTTGAAGGTCCTGTCCTCTCCCTTGACCGTGCTTTTCACCTTGTCGCCCAGCCCTTCGTTGAGCGCGACATGAACGAGAAGGCCCTCCCGGGGCTGGGCTTCGGCCAATTGATCCGGGTTGGCGGTGGCAGCCCACTTTTCAAAGTCGGGTTTTGCTTCCGTGCGCCTGTTTTCAAGCCGGGACTGGGCCTCCGCAATCTCCTTGTCGAGTGCTTCCCGTTTCTCCCGGTCCTCGTTGAAGGGAACCTTGATAACCGGTCCGCGGCCGTCGGAGGCGTTGCCGTCCATTGCACCCTGGGTGGTGTTCCGGAAGAAGGCCGCCATTGCGTAGTAGTCTTGGGTGGTGAAGGGGTCAAACTTGTGATCGTGGCACTGGGCACAGTTGGTGGTCAGACCGAGGTAGATCCAGCCGAAGGTCTGCACGCGGTCAGCGGCATAGATGGCCAGGTTTTCCTCTGCAATTGTCCCCCCCTCGTTGGTGGTGATGTTGCAGCGTTGGAAGCCGGTGGCGATAAGCTGATCAAGGGAGGGTTCGGGAAGAAGGTCTCCGGCCAGTTGCCAGATGGTGAACTTGTCATAGGGCAGGTTCTGGTTGAAGGCCTTCACCACCCAGTCGCGATAGGGATACATCTCACGGTAGTTGTCAAAGTGCAGTCCGTGCGTGTCACCGTAGCGTGCCGCATCAAGCCAGTAACGAGCGCGATGCTCACCGTAACGTGGTGAGGTCAGGAGGGTATCGATGAGCTTGAGGTAGGTTTCCTCATTCGGGGTGGCAATGAACCCCGAGGTAATTTCGGGGTCTGGCGGGAGTCCTGTCAGATCAAGGGCGAGTCGTCGGGCGAGAACATGGGGATCGGCATCCGGGGCGGGGGTGAGGCCCTCCTCCTCAAGCTTGGCGAGGAGAAAGCGATCGACAGCATTCCGTGACCAGTCGGCCATCTTCGGGGTCGGCACTCCGGGCCGTACGGGACTACGGAGGGACCAGTGCGCCTGCCACGGAGCGTCCTGGCTGATCCAGGTCCTGACCAGGGCGATCTGTTCCGGGCTTAGCTTCTTGTGGCTCTTGGGAGGAGGCATGATTTCCTCCGCATCCTCGGTGATGAGGCGCTGATAGAGTTCGCTCTCCTCCGGGTTACCCTTGATCACCACGGGCGGCGCATCCTCCCGCTCCGCAAAGAATCCCGCCTCGGTATCGAGACGCAGCTTCGCCTTGCGCTTGCCCTCATCCGGACCGTGACATTTGAAGCAATTGTCACTCAGGAGCGGACGGATCTGCCGGTTGAAGTCAATCTCCTGCGTCCATCCCCACCGGGCGGCTGAGAAGAAAGTGAGAATCAATAAAAATTGCTTCACGGCTTCGTCTTGGTCTCTGGGGAGATGCTGATGATAATCAGGAGAGTATTCTAACGAGACTTGGCTCAGATGAGCAGAAAATGAAGGAATTGAAACACCAAACAGGGAGCCCGTGCCTCTTTTGATAAATAGAATATCCCACCTGGCGCCCATCGTCATCGCCGCCACACTGTGCTGGCTTCTTCCCGGCTCCGCCGTGGCGGGGCAGCCCAACATCGTGGTGATCCTCACCGA
>DMYM01000300.1 GCA_003483645.1 Verrucomicrobiales bacterium | reverse complement strand
CTTCTCCGGCAGCGGACTCTCGCACCTCCTCGAACACATGGTGTTCAAAGGCACGAATTCCTTTCCGGGAGCGGAACTGGCCACCCGCGTAAACTCCGCGGGAGGGCAATGGAATGCCTACACCTCCCTGGACCGGACCGTCTACTACATCGATGGTCCCAGCACTTCCTGTGACACCTTTGTCCATATCCTCTTCGAACTGGCCTTCCTTCCCAGCTTCCCGGAGGAGGATTTCGAGACCGAGCGCGAAGTGATCCGGCGCGAGATTGACATGGGCCGGGACGATCCTGACTCCGCCGCCAGCCAACTCCTCTTTCGGACCTTCTTTCAGCACGACCCCCGCCGCCATCCCGTCATCGGACATCGCAGACTCTTCGACGCCCTCAGCTACGAAGACATGATGAATTATCACCGCCGGCGCTACCTCCCTTCCAACAGCATCTTTGTTCTCTCGGGCGACTTCGACCGCACCGCCGTTCTGGCCAATCTGGAACAGATGAGTGAGCGCCTGCCCGGCCGGGCTCTCTCCCGGGTCAATGGTCTGCAGGAACCTCGCCAGCTCGGACGACGGGAAGCGCGCCAACCCTTTGCCATCCCGGTCAGCAAAACCACCCTGGCGTGGCAGACGCCGGGACTCGATCACCCGGACGCCCCCGCCCTTGAACTGCTCTCCGGCGTGCTCGGAGGGGGTCGCTCGTCCTACCTCTACCGCCGCTTCCACGAGCAGGAGGGACTCGCCCATTACATCGGAACCTGGGCCTGGAGTCCCGCAGGCGGTCCCGGAATGTTCAGTATTTCCGCGGAGGTCGATCATGATCAGCGTGACCGCCTGGAGCAGGCCGTCCTCGCCGAACTCACCCCGGCCCTCGAAGGCGAACTGCAACCTGCTCTCGACAGGGCCCGTCGGCAGGTTTTCGCCAGTCAGTTCAAAACCCTCGCCACCGCCTCGGGACGCGCTGCTGATCTGGCCTCCAACTGGCACGAGGCACGTAACCTCGATTTCACCCGTGACTACCTTGATCTGCTCGATCAGGTGACCCCCAACGATCTCGTGCGGGTGGCTCACCACTACCTCCGACCTGATGGGCTCACCATCACATCTCTCGATCCCACCGAGGCGCATGCCCCTGCTCATGTGACACGTCCGGGCAAGGCCCCGGGTGAAATCACGACGCGGACCCTCGACAATGGGCTCACCCTCGTGCTGCGGCCTGACCCCAGGGTGCCCACCGTGCATTTTCAGGGTGTCTTTCGTACAGGCCGCCTGGCGGAAACTCCCGGGAACTGCGGCATCAATCCGCTGCATGCATCCCTTCTCACCAGGGGCACCACGGACCACCCCGGCGGTGAATTCGCCCGGGCGGTTGATTCACTTGGTGCGACCGTGCGAGCCAGCGCGGGCAACAACACCAGCATCGTGTCCTCCTTCTGTCTCCAGCCCGACCTTGCTACCGTCCTCGGTCTGTCAGGGGAAGCGCTGAGCGCACCTGCCTTTCAGGAAGACACGCTCGCCCGGGAACGTGAGATTCAACGCACGGACCTTCGGGAGGCGATGGAAGATCCCCTCAGGACAGCCTTCCGGCTCCTGCGCAGCACCCTCTTTGGAGATCGGCACTATGGCCTCCCGCGCCTCGGCACCGAGGAATCGCTCGAAAAACTCGACCGCCAGGCCCTCCTTGACCACCACCACCGCTTCATGACGCGCCAGAACGGTGTGCTGGCCGTTTTTGGAGACATCGATCCCGATGCCACCGCGGACTTATGCGAGGGGATCTTTGCCTCCCTCCCCGAAGGGTCGGCCAGCGAAGCCGCCTCCGGAACCGGGCAAGAGACCAATTCCGGCGAGGTCTCCAGGCGTCTGGCCAAGGAACAGGCCGTCATCGCCATCGGCTACCCGGGTGCCCACATCACCTCCGAGGACATCCCCGCCCTGGAATTGATCCACGAGTATTGCGCCAACATGGCTGGCCCCCTCTTCACGCGACTGCGGGAAGAACTGGGACTGGCCTACTACGTCAATGCCACCCAGTTTCACGGCCTGGGTGCCGGACTCTTCGCTTTCTACGTGGGAACAGCGCCTGACCAGGCCGACGTGGCCCGCCGCGAACTACTTGCCCAGATAGAGATCCTCACCCAGGAAGGCATCCCGGAGAATCCCCTGGCCCATGCCAAGACCAGCGTTCTGGCCAGTGACGCACTCGAAAACCAGAGCAACCACTCCATGGCGCAGATCTGTGCCCTCAACACCCTTTTCGGTCTTGGGCCCCTCCACCACCTCGAACACGCTGAAAGGGTCAAGTCCCTCACTGGTGAAGAGATCCTCGCCACCGCCCGGAGGTACTTCGGGAGAGAGCCGGTCATCGCAACAGTCAGCCCTCAGGCCGGGCCCTGAGTGCCATCCCACCCGTCCGGCTTCTGCATGACCCGGGGGAGGCCCTCAGGGATTTCGCGTGTGGTAACGACTGGCCTTCCGCCTTCATCCGGTGTAACCGTCCCGGCGACACCACATGGAGAACGACCCACGCTTCGCCGACTTTGTCATCCTGCAGGCCCAGAACGCAGGAATGTTCCTCGGGCAGGTCCCCAATCCCACCAGCGGAAAGCTGGAAGTGAATATCAAGGCCGCCCGTTCGGTTCTCGATTCGCTTGAGATGCTGGAAAACAAGACCATGGGCAATCGAACACCGGAAGAAGACAAGCTTCTTCAGACCGCCTTGCTGAATCTACGCTCCCTCCACGCCGAGGTTGAGGCACGGGGGGAGGCTGCCGGAGCCTGATTCAACCTTCTGCAGCGCCTGCAACGAAAGGGAGGGGGTCGGTGCGGATTGTTGCCGCAAGCAGCGGAAATCCCGAGAACACCCCCGGCACTTTGCCGCTGACAGCCATCCCTGGCAGGACATTCCACCATCATCGGGATTCCGGGAAACTGGATCCGGAGGCAAGAAGTCCTCCCGGCCCAATCCCGCTATTGAATCAGTCCCCGGCCTGCGGCATGGTGGTGGCATCACGAAGCGATGGTAGATTCCTTCACGATCCAGAACGTCGAAGTTGGCGGAGGGCGCCCCTTTTTCATCCTCGGTCCCTGTGGCCTGGAAAGCGAGGAATTTGCCTGGGAGATGGCGCGCGCCCTGGCTGAAATCTCCTCCCGCCTGGACGTGCCCCTCCTCTTCAAGGCCTCCTACGACAAGGCCAACCGCACGGCAATCGATTCCTACCGTGGACCAGGTGTGAAAGCGGGATGCCGCATCCTCGGTGAAATCGGGAGGGAACTTGGCATCCCGGTCACCACCGACATCCATACGGCGGAGGAGGCTGCGCTCGCAGCCGAGCATGTCGACCTTCTCCAAGTGCCCGCTTTCCTCTGCCGCCAGACCGATCTCCTGGAGGCCTGTGCGGCCACCGGACGTGCCGTGAACGTGAAGAAAGGCCAGTTCCTCGCCCCCTGGGATTGCACCAATATTGCCGGCAAGCTGCGTTCCTTCGGTTGCGAGCGATTCCTCATCACCGAACGCGGGACGACCTTTGGCTACAACAACCTGGTGGCCGACATGCGCTCCCTCTACTGGATCCGGCAGGAGGGCATTCCAGTCATCTTCGACGCTACTCACTCGGTCCAGCGCCCGGGCGGCCTGGGAGGGACCACCGGAGGCGACGGAGAATTGGCCCCCGTTCTGGCTCGCGCCGCAATGGCCACCGGAGTGGATGGCATCTTCATGGAAACACACTCCAACCCCCCGGAAGCTCTCTCCGACGGACCCAACCAGATTTCCCTTGAACAGATCGAAGCCGTCCTCATCTCCTTGATGAAGATTCACCGGGCTCTCTCCAGCTGACGGTGCTCACCGCGCCGGAGGACGGCACTACCCTTTCCAGCTAGAACGTCTAGTCCATAACCCAGGCCCTTACGCTCCAGCTCCCTCCCATGCGTGCTTCTCCTCTCCTTCTGGCCCTCGTCCTTCTCGGGACCGGACCCGGACGCGCACCGGCAGAGAAGGTGCCGGAGGGAAAGAATCCGGAACTCCCCTACCAGAAGCTGGGTCCAATAATGGACAACCTGCCGGCCGGGAGCATGTTGAAGGAAGTCCGCATCCCCGTCTTCAACAAGAAGCTTGAGCGCATGGCGCTTCTGCAATCCGGCTTCCTCAAGGTTCTCACCAAGCGGGACCTCATGGGAGAGAATATTGCCCTCCTCTATTTTCAGGACGACTCGGTTCTGATCCGCATGCGGATGGGCTCAGCGGACTTCTCCCTCACCACGGGAATCCTCCGGTCCCATAAGGTCATCACCCTGCAAGGTGGGAAGATCCGGGGCCAGGGGGCAGGGGGCGTCTTCCACCTGGAGTCCCGCTCCGGCTTCGTACGCGGTCCGGTCTCCACTCTCTTGGCCGCGCCGGACAACCAGAAAGGGAATCCTCCTGCCGCCGGAGAAAATGAACAACCCCCGGAGAATCCCCTCTCGCCTGCGGGTCTTAGCGAACTCGCCACCGCTTTCACCGGGCCTGAAGGCCTGACCGGCACAGAACGCCGCAAGATCGATGCCCTCCTCCAGTCACGCACCAGGTCGGTCCTCGCCAACCGTGCTCCCACGCGCAACTTCATGACGCAAAGCCGCCAGTCGAGCGGAAAGGCGGATGCCGACCTTCGCAGCTTTTCGCATACCATACAGATTCCGGAATCAAAACTCCTCGCCCCCGTCTCACAGGGAAACCCTGTAACTCCTCCGCCCGTCGAAGCAGCCGGGGGAGAAGTCCTGATCACGGCGGAAGGCGGCATGTTCCTCAACCCCGAACGCGGGCACATTTCCTACCTCCGCAACATCGAGGTTACCGAGTCCCGCTTCACGCTGACCTGCGCCGGACACCTCAAGGTTTTCTTCCCCCCCCAGGACCTCTCCAAGGCCATCAGAAATTCGGATCCATCCAGCAGAGAAAACAAAACACAGGTGGGGAATGAGAGCGAGAGCCGGAAAAAGGAAAAAACCTTCTCCGAACTGGTCGATCCCTACCTCTTCGTGATCTCAGGTGGAGTGCGGGTGGCCCTCAAGGATCCATCCGGCAGGAATCCGCCCAGCATCGCCACCGGTGAGACCGCCGTCGTCGACCGCCGCACCGGAGACATCGTCCTGCAAGGCGGCACCCCCACCATCAGGCAGGGACTCAACTCTCTCACCGCCGGGAGCCCCGATCTCTATCTCCGCCTCTGCCAGAACGGGGACTTCTATGCAGAGGAAGGCCTCTGGACCACCGTGGGCGACCTCTCCGCCCTCAAACACCTGGGGGATGGCACCGACAACGGGGAGAAGCCATCACCCGACGCGACGCCCGCGATAAAACCGCCCACAGGTGGAGACTCCGAACCCTCTGCGTCCGCCAACCCGCCTTCCTCGCAGGGGCGCGAGAGAAGTGAAGACGACAAAAAGGCTGAGGCGAAGCCCGGGAGAGAAGACGGAAAACCGCAACTGGTCGTCGTCACCTCCCGTGGCGGCCTTTACTTCGACGCCCGGGAGGGGCACATCGTCTATCTCAAAGACGTCAAGGTCCAGCATCCGCAATTTCGCATCCAGGCCGACGATGAGATCAAGATCTTCCTGGGAAGGAAACCCGAAGCCTCGGCCGGGGACTTGGCCGGACCGGAAGCCTTCTCCGATGTTGACCACGTGGTGGCCAGCGGCAGGGTGCGTCTTGTCCGGGAAGATCCGGACGGAAAACGCGCCGCAGTCACTGCGACCGCTCAACATGTCATTCTCGACGTAGCGACTGCCAACATCATTCTGCGCGGAGGAACGCCTACCATCAGCCAGGGCGACAATTCCCTGCGGGGCGGAAAGCCGGACCTCTACATGCGCTTCTACGAAAACGGCAGCCTCTTCGCCGAACCAGGCCCGTGGATCACCACCGGCGACCTCGCCAATCTGCGTCGCAGGAAGGGTGAAAAGAAAAAAACGGCCGAGCTCATCACCGTGACCTGCGAGAGCGGATTCTACTTCGATTCAATCAAGGGCGAGGTGGTCTACCTCGGTGAGATCGTGGTGCACGAGCCACGTTTCCGCCTGCGTTGCAGTGATAGCATGCGCATCACTCTGGGCCGGCGGGAAGAAGCCGCGGAAAACCGCCTGAAAGGACCGGAAGCGTTTTCCGATGTCGATAAGATCGTGGCCCTCGGGAATGTCATCATCACCCGTATCCCCGGGGCCGGCGCGCAACCGGTGGTGGCCAACTCCGCCGCCGCCACCTACGAGGCCAGCTCGGGAATCCTCGCCCTGCGCGGAGGCCGCCCTGGAATCCATCAGGGAAAGAGCTTCTTCGAGGCCCGCGAGAACGGCCTCTACATCCTTTTTCATCCAAATGGCAGCTTTGAGCTTTCCCGCGGCGCCTGGGAACAATTCTTTGACCTCAAGGACAAAAACTTCGAAAAGCTTCGTAAAGAGAAAGCAAACTAGCAATCGGTATTAACGTGGACGCCAACGCTGGACAACAACCGCAACCGACACCCGCCCCGGCCCCGGGAGCGGCTTCACCTGTCCTGCAGGTGGAGGGCCTCC
>DMYM01000371.1:2768-3802 GCA_003483645.1 Verrucomicrobiales bacterium | reverse complement strand
CAGTGGCTTCCGCGCCATCGGTGAGACCGTCATCATCCGAATCATCATCGGTGGGATCGGTGTGGAGGCCGAGTTCCTCCAAATTCGTCAGGCCGTCACCGTCCCCATCGTCATCCGCGTCGGCGGGGTCGTCAGGGTTTAGACCGAACTGCGTCTCCCAGTGATCGGGCAGGCCATCGTTATCGCTGTCCACACTGGTAACCGTGAAGTCGAAGTTGCCGGCATGGTAGCGGTTGGCAGGCCCGCCATCAACGCTGGTGGGGTAACCAAACACCCCGCCTGGCCCAAAGCGCGAACCACCCACGAAGCTGATGGCGCCGTCACCGTCATCGGTTGTTCCCGCCGTGGATCCGGTCCCGGTATTCCCATTCCGCTCAGCGCCATTGTAGCCCTGGGCCACGATCGATCCCTGGAATCCAGCAGGGAGAGAGATAGGTGAGGTCAGATCAGCGAAGCGGGTTGCGTCCTCCAGGGAGCCATCGTTGCCGTTGAAGGTGATGGAGGACCCCACCAGGGTGGCGGTGGTCCGGTCGAAAATTCCCACCGTAATGGTGGAATTGAGACCATCGGATAAATCATCAAAAACGCCCAGGCGGGTCACCAGGATTCCGTCGGGGCTGGTGACGTCGAAATCGTTGCCAAGGGCTCCGTTGTAGGCCTGTGTACCGGCGGTGTTAGCGGGAACGCCATAGGCAATGGCAGCATTCGAGCGGAGAATGCCTGCGAAAGAGAGGGAAGCTACGAGGAAACCCGAGATCAGGGCAGATTGGACTTTCATTAGATATGAGTAGATTTCGAGACAGATTAAGGGTCGAGGGTTTTAGGAGTCGATCATAATTCTGCAGCGAATACCGCCTTGCTAAGAAGTCGGGCATCTAGTTGCTTTCAAAACCTGAACGATCAGGAGGATATGATTGGAATCGAGACACTGGCACGATCGATTGCTCTTCTGGCGGCGGGCGGGCTTCTTCTCTCCGCTTGCGGAGAGGAGAAAGCGACCGATGAGAGCACTGCTGAGGGTGCGACAGCGAACG
>DMYM01000371.1:0-2381 GCA_003483645.1 Verrucomicrobiales bacterium | reverse complement strand
ACCCTCAAGAAGTTTGCGCCGGAGCTGTTTTCGGAGCAATGCGAGTTTACCGGCCTCTCCCCCGAGACGAACTCAGAGGTGACCTTCGAGGACCTCGCGGTGGAGGAGCGGATCTGGTCGACCCCCCGGCGCAGCGCCCTGTCCCGCCCGCCCTCGCTCGGCGATTTGCTCACCCCGCCCGGCCTGGAAACCGAGGAAATCGGCAAGGCGGAGATCAGTTTGATGAAGGGTCGCTTCTTCTCCCCGGGCCGAACTCGGTTCGAGTCCGTGATTGGCATCTCTTCCCTTCACTCCGGATTGGCGCGACTTTCAATGAACATCGCGCAGTGGTCGCGTGACCCTGGCACTGGTCGGTGGCAGATCATGGACTGGAAACAGAAGAGTCTTCGTGCCTTGCGGGCGCCCGCGCCCTTTTTCGAAGAGGTCCTTGAGCGAGTCCTGCCCGACGCGCAAACCCTCGCGGCCGCGCGCACTTCGCTGCATCAGAAAATTCTGGTGGAGAACTACTTTGGGGGCAATCCGGCCAGTAATCGTCCGGGCTACAGCGATAAGCGGTTCTATCCCGATTCGGTCAACATCCACCCCGCTCTCTCCGTTGCCGATGTTGACGGTGACGGTCTGGAGGATCTCTACGTGTGTGTGCGCTGGGGAAAGAATCTCCTCCTGCGCAACCGCGGGGACGGCACCTTCGAGGAATGTGGGGCCCGTTTCGGCCTCGACATCGACGGCCGCAACACGGTCGCTCTCTTTGCTGACTTCGACAACGACGGCGATCCCGATCTCCTGCTTGGGCGCAGCCTGGAGCGCAGTCTCTACCTCGTGAATCGGGAGGGCCGATTTGCCCCTCATCCCGATCCGGTCGTCAATGGGGCCCTCCCCTGGCTGGTGACTTCCGCCTCCGCCGCCGACGTCAACAACGACGGATTTCTGGACGTCTACCTCTGCACCTACAGCCCGCTCGACATCAACCAGCGGATCAGCGGGCAGGCCGTGAAGTCCGCCCCGGAATGGGCGCGACGCTTTCTCGCCTCTGAAGATGAGGCCGAGGTGGTGCGGCGCCAGACCGAAGCCCACAGTTACCTCGCCCAGGTGGGCCCGCCCAACGTCCTGCTCCTGGGACGGGGAACCCACTTCGAGGTGGCGCCTTCCTCGCCCGGGATGGCCGGCTATCGCAACAGCTTCCACGCGGCCTGGAATGACTACGATCGGGACGGCGACCAGGATCTCTATGTGGCCAACGACTTCGCCCCGGACTTCTTCTATCGCAACGATGGAAGCGGCGGGTTCACCGACATCACTGCCGCGGCCGGAATCGACACCATGGGATTTGCGATGGGCGCGGCCTGGGGCGACTACGACGGCGATGGTTACGATGATCTCTACGTCTCAAACATGTACTCCAAGGCCGGTCGCAGGATTACGGCCCAGATCCCGGGGCTCGACCGGCGCTTCGCGGCCACCGCGGGCGGAAATTTCCTCTATCGGAACCAGGGTGACGGGACGCTGGAGCGCATGTCGGGAGGAGACGGAAAGCCCATCCCCGTGCACCTCGCAGGCTGGTCGTGGGGCGGACAGTTCTGCGACTTCGACAACGACGGTCACCTCGACCTCTACGTCTCGAGCGGATTCTACACTCCGCCGCCGGGTTTGGACATCGGAGTCGACCTGTGAAGTTGCCTCTGGCGCTCGGTCGTGCGCTCCGACAACTCGCTGCCCCGCAGCTTCCGCGAGGAGAAGATCTGGAAGAAGGACCCGAAAACCGGAGCCGACAATCCTGCCCTCGAACGGCTCACCCACTACTACGGCCCCGACTATCACCGCCATTCCTACAGCGGCTATGAACGCAACAAGTTCTACCTCAATCTTGAGGGCAGGACCTTCGCCGATCTCTCGGCAATCTCCGGGGCCGATAACATTGCAGATAGTCGCAGCTGGTGTGCACTCGACTTCGATCGCGATGGTTGGACTGACCTAGCCATGGTCAATGCCAACACGCCACTTCTCAATCTCTATCGCAACCGGATCGGCGAGCGTTCGCAGAACAAGTTCCTCAAGATCCGCCTGGTGGGCGGAGCGCAAGCGAGCGGAGAGAAGGGCTCGTGGAGCAACCGCGATGGAGTGGGCGCGGCGGTCGAGGTGAAGATCGGATCCCGAACGATCCGGCGCGTGCGCCAGCTCGGGGAAGGCTATGCCGCCCAGAACAGCGCAGTCCTCATCATCGGCCTCGGTGGCGCGGAGTCGGTGGATTGGGCGCGGGTGAGCTGGCCCTCGGGCAAGACCAGCGAAATCGCCGGACCGATCGCCGCCGAAAGAGAATTGATCGTTCGCGAACGCCCGGAGTAACCTGCGGCGGTTAAGGCCGCTCAGAGAGCTGGCTTGCA
>DMYM01000322.1 GCA_003483645.1 Verrucomicrobiales bacterium | reverse complement strand
GATGCCGGTCATCAAGCATTACGATGGTATCTGCCATGTATTCGTGGATGAAGCGGCGGACCAGGTGATGGCCGGTGAGATCACGGTTGACGCCAAGACGCAGAAACCGAGCGTCTGCAACGCCTTGGAAACCTTGCTTGAGCACGAGGCGCTAGCGGGCGAGTTCCTGCCGACAGTGGCGGAAAGGCTTGCCGCCCGGCAGGTCGAGTTGCGGGGATGTCCAAAGACGCGGGCGATCCTCGGGGACCAGGTGGTGGCGGCGGACGAAGAGGACTGGGGCACCGAGTATCTCGACTATATCCTGGCCATCAAGGTGGTTAGTTCAGGAGCGGAGGCGGTAGCGCATATCAACCAGTACGGATCACAGCACACCGACTGCATCGTGACGAAGGATGAGGAAACTGCTGAGCGCTTTCTGTGTGAGGTGGACTCCGCCTGCGTGTTTCATAACGTTTCCACGCGCTTCAGTGATGGTGAGGAATTCGGATTCGGGGCGGAGATCGGGATCTCTACCGACAAACTGCACGCCCGGGGTCCGATGGCTCTCCGGGAGTTGACGTCCTATCAGTACCGCGTGCGGGGCACGGGCCAGATCAAGGATCCCTTACCCTGACCGGGCAGTATTGAAACTGCAGTGTGGCCGTGCTCTGTCACGGAAGGACAAGGTTCCGGATTGGACCGGTCCTACTCGGAAGAGTCGAGCTTCTTCCTAGGCAGTTCTCCTTTGCTCCACATGTCCCCCCAGAGGCCCTTGGACTCATACTCGGTTCTGGGATGGTCGCTCTGGTGTTTGCTGGCGAGACCGAAGTAGAAGGCCATCAGCGCAAGGAAGAGAAGGCCGATGGTGATGGCAAAGTTTGTGCCTGAGGTGGTCGGGGTAATGACCAGGGTAGTGGCGGCCCCGGGAGAACCCGGGCGGGAGGGAAGGGGTGAGGCCGGGTGCTTGGGCGAAGCCTTCCCGTCCTTCTTTTTTTTGGGAAGAGGGGCGCGCTGCTTGGGAACGTGTTCCTCCTCTGACAGGGTATCCTTTTCCTTGTCGGTCAACTCAAAGTCCAGGGCGGCGTCGCCGACCAGGATATCAAGACCATTTGCAAGGTCGATTATCTCCATTCGGGCGTCGTCTACCTTGATTGCGTTGGTTGAATCCTTGTCTTCAAGGATATAGCCCCCGTCGATGCGTTTCATCTCGCAGTGGTGGGAGGAGACCGAGGGACAATCGATGACGATGTCGTTGTCGGTGGAGCGACCGATACGGACCACCTTTCGATCAAGGGAGAAACGGTAGGGCTGGGCGTTTTTGCCTTGAACAGTGATGCAGACGCGGGGCATGGTTCGGTATTGGAGGGGTGTTGTGGTGGAAGAGTGGTTAGACTCTGTTGACAGCTTGGCCGTAACGGGTTAGGTCCCCGCCGTTTCAATTACCATCATGAGTAAGACGGAGAGTGAGACCAGAGAATTTCATGCAGAAGTTCGGCAGTTGCTGGATATCGTAATCCATTCGCTTTACACTGACCGCGAAATTTTCATCAGGGAACTGATTTCCAACGCCTCCGACGCGTTGGAAAAGCTGCGCCTGACGCAATTGACTGAAAATGAGATCTTTGACGGGGACCTTCCCTTGGAGATCAATATCACCACCGACGAAACGGCCAGGACCATCACGATTGCGGACTATGGGATCGGCATGACTCGCGAGGAACTGGTGGAAAACCTTGGTACCATCGCGCACTCGGGCACCAAGGCCTTCCTGGAGAAAATGAAGGAGGGGACCAGGCCGGATGTCATCGGCCAGTTCGGAGTCGGTTTCTACAGCGCCTACATGGTGGCGGAGAGGGTGGAGGCGTTCACACACTCATGGCGGGAGGAAGGAGAGCACCTGCGATGGGAAAGCGACGGGGCGAGTGGTTATACCATCGATGGGGTAGAAGGTCAGCGACGGGGAGCGCGCATCGTGGTGCGCCTCAAGGAGGAGTACGAGGAGTTTGCAAAGACACACCGGGTGAAGGACATTATCGAGCGCTACTCGAACTTCGTGGGATTTCCGGTCAACCTGAATGGTGAGCGGGTCAATACGGTGGAGGCGATCTGGCTCAAGCCGAAGAGCGATGTAAGTGAGGAACAGTACAAGGAATTCTATCAGTTCACCGCGCATGCGATGGACGAGCCGCGTTACACCATGCACTTCTCGGCCGACGCACCGCTGGCCATCAATGCGTTGCTCTTCGTGCCGGGCGAAAATGCGGAACGCATGGGACTGGGAGCACAGCCTCCCGGAGTGGCGCTCTACTGTCGCAAGGTGCTGATCGACCAGCACCCGGAAGGCTTGCTGCCCGAGTGGTTGCGGTTCCTTCGCGGAGTCATCGACAGTGCGGACCTGCCCCTCAACATCTCGCGGGAATCGATGCAGGACAGTGCTCTCGTGCGGAAGCTCAACGAGGTGCTCACCAAGCGTTATCTCAAGTTCCTGGACAAGCAGTCGGGGGCCGATCCGGAGGGCTACCGGGAATTCCATGACCGGTTCAGCCGGTTCCTGAAGGAAGGGATTGTGGCTTCGCCCACACACCAGGAACTCCTGGCGGGCCTTCTCCGGTTTGGATCCTCCATGACGGAGGGTGACGAACTGACTTCCCTGTCCGGTTACCTCGACCGGATGAAGGAGGGGCAGGAAGAAATCTACTACCTGGTGGGATCGAGCCGGGAGGTCATTGAGAAGGGGCCCTTCTTCGAGGGGTTCCGGGCCCGTGGGCTGGAGGTCGCCTTTTTCACCGAAGCGGTGGACGAGTATGTTCTGGAGGCGCTGCGGGAGTACAAGGGAAAGAAGCTGGTGGCCGCCAATCGGGCCGGAATCGAACTGGAAGAGTTGCCGGAGGAACCCGAGGGCGAGTCGCTCTCCGAGGAGGAAACGGAAGGGCTTGTTTCATGGCTGAATTCCACCCTCGATGATCGCGTGACGCGGGTGGATACCGGTAAGCGACTGGTGAAACATCCGATGGTGGCACTGCTTCCGGAAGACGCGCCCAACGCCCAGATGAGAGCCATGATGGCGGCGATGGGGCAGGAGATGCCGGAGACGAAGGCCAAACTTGAGATCAACGTTCGCCATCCGCTCATCCGCAGGCTGTCCTCACTGCAGGAGAGCCAGCGGGACCTGGCCGCCATGGTGGCCAGGCAGCTGACTGATCACGCCCTGTTGGCAGCCGGATTGGAGGTGAATGCCGGCGAAGTCTCCGAAGGCATGGCGGAACTTCTCGGGGAGCTACTGGAGCAGCCCGGAGAGGGTTGACAGGTGAAGCCGGAGGGGTGTTCCCGATGCCCCTCGGCAAGCGGCAAAAATCCAGCCCACGGGGTAGTGCTCACCAGCTCCTGAAGGCAGGAGTCCAATCGGTGTGCCCTTAATGAGATCCTCTGACCATGGACAGCTCAGCCAATTTCGATTGGTTCGAGCGGACAATTCTGCTGGGAATTGGATGCTGCTCAGGCCTAAGAGATGGCATGGGTAGATTGCTGGAAGGGGGATCGCCGATCCTCAATCGTGGGGCCGGAATCGAGATCCTGGAAGAAACGCCCGCGGACAAGCGACTGCGTGGGAACTGCACAGCATATGTCTCTCACCCCTCTTCCTGAATTCGATATTCCTTCTCCCGAGGAACTGGCGAAGGTTCTGCCCCAGCTGGACGTCCAACGGTTTGTGGCGCGGGGCGGCATGGGTGCGGTCTACTACGCGGTGCAGCGTCACCTTGAGCGGCAGGTTGCCCTCAAGATCCTGCCATATGATATTGGCGAGCCGGATTTCCGGAGCCGTTTCTCTCTCGAGGCCAAGGCGATGGCACGCCTCAATCATCCGAATCTTGCTCAACTCTACGACTTTGGAGAGACCGGCGGATTACTATGGATGGCTCTGGAGTGGATCGACGGACCAACTCTTTACTCGCGGTTTCAGTCCGGACCACTGACTGAAGAAGAGGCCGTGGCCCTGGTTTGTCAGGTGTGTGACGGCCTCGCGTATGCTCACCGCCACGGCATCGTGCATCGTGATGTCAAGCCAGAGAACATCATGTGGAATAGCGAGGGAGTGGTGAAACTCATGGACTTCGGCCTTGCCCGCGCGACGCAGGGCGGTCCGGATCACCTGCGCAGCCAGGAGGAGAATCGCTTTCTCACCCCCGAATACGCTCCACCGGAAATGCTGGACTTGAACGTGGAGATCGACCACCGCGCAGACATTTTCGCCCTGGGAGTCCTGGCCTACGAGGGGCTCACCGGAACGAGACCCAGCGGGGACTATCGTCCGCCCGGCGAAGTTCATCCCGGATTGCAGGGACGCTTCGACCTGGTGCTTGCCAAGGCCATGCAGCGCAACCGCGACAACCGCTACAACGATTGCACGGAGTTCAAGCGAGATTTTGAATTTGCAGCTTCCCAGCCTCGTGAACTGGAGGTGCTCCGCCTTTTTCGGAGGAAGAC
>DMYM01000349.1:943-2701 GCA_003483645.1 Verrucomicrobiales bacterium | reverse complement strand
CTCCACCATGTCCCAGGTCCTCATCATCGTCGGCGACGCCACCGAAACCGTCGACACCCTCTACCCCTACTACCGCCTCATCGAGGGCGGCTTCCAACCGGTGGTAGCCGCCCCGGAGAAGCGCCGCTACCAGATGGTCCTCCACGAGGTTCAACCGGGCTGGACCATCACCCGGGAGTGGGAAGGCTACTCTATTGAGGCCGACGTGTCCTTCAGCGAAATCGACCCCGCCGACTACCTCGGCATCTTCTTCAGTGGAGGCCGGGCCCCGGAATACATCCGCTACGACGAGGACCTCGTCCGCATCACCCGGCACTTCTTTGAGGAGGGCAAGCCGGTCGGCTGCGTCTGCCACGGGGTCGAGATCCCCGCCTTTGCCGACTGCGTCCGGGACCGCCGGATGGCCACCGTTCCCAAATGCCGGTTCGATCTCGAGGTCTGCGGAGGCATCTTCGTGGACGAACCCTGCGTGGTGGACGGCAACCTCGTGAGCGGTCGCACCTACCACGACAGCGGGCACTTCGTCGGGAAGTGGATCGCCCTACTCCAGGAAGCCCGGGCCGCGGCGACCGGTTGAACACCCCCATTCCGGACGATTCCCCCTTCCTCATCCCTTGAATCCCTCTACACTCCCGCCGTGAAAACCATGCGCTTATCCCTCATCCTCACCGCCTTCGCACTCTCCCTCGCCCTCCCGGCCCACGCCGACAAGGAACTGCCCGTCATCCACAAGGAAGACTTCTCCAAGGACGCCAGCGCTTGGCAGACCACCGATGACAGCAAGTGGAAACTCACCACCGTGGAGGGCAACCAGGTCTATGAACTCCTCGGCGTCTCCAAGTATCGCCCCCCCTTCCGCAGTCCCCACAGCATCGCCCTGCTCAAGGACAGGATCGTGGGCTCCTTTATCCTCACCGCCCGGATCCAGACCACCCAGACCTCCCGGGGACACCGCGACCTCTGCTTCTTCTTCAATTATCAGGACCCCTCCCACTTCTACTACCTCCACCTCGGTGAAAAGCCCGATCCCAACTCGAGCCAGATCTTCATCGTCAACCATGCCGCCCGCAAAAACCTCATCCTCACCAAGGAAGGCATCCCCTGGAAGAACGGCCAGTTCCACGACCTCAAGATCGTGCGCAACGTCGAGAACGGCAAAATCGACGTCTACTTCGACGACATGGAAAAGCCCGTGAAGTCGGCGGCGGACAAGACCTTTACCTGGGGACAGGTCGGCATCGGCTCCTTCGACGACATGGGCTACTTCGACGACATCGTCCTGCGCGGGATCGAGATCCAGAAGGGCAAGCCCGAGGGCCTGCACCCGGAGAAATGATCCACGCTTGCCACCCCCGCACCCCTGCGCTAAATGTCCGCCCAGTCGCTCGGTTAACTCAGTGGTAGAGTGCATCCTTCACACGGATGAAGTCACTGGTTCAAATCCAGTACCGAGCACCATCTCTCCCCTGACGCGCTGGGCGCGCCCTGTCAGTTGAGCATCCCGGGAGATCCCGCCTCGCACCCTGCGGAAAACCCCCAGCGGCCGAAATCCGTACTCTGTAAATTCGATTTCCCTTAGAAGGATTGTCTATATACCGTGGGGGTAGAGTTACACATTGCCATGAACATGCTCCCCTCCACACAGTCATCCCTCAGGCGAATTGCCCTATTCTCGATCCTCTGCCTATGCCCGGTCGCAGCCACTCTACATGCCGCCCCGGATGCAATCGTCCAGGAAGTGACCTTGGAGAATGAGAC
>DMYM01000349.1:0-610 GCA_003483645.1 Verrucomicrobiales bacterium | reverse complement strand
GTAACCATGCGCCTTACGCGGCAGGACCTCCGCGGCGCGCACTTCGACTACAGGTCACAGCAGGCCGGGGGAGGATTCCGTCGTCTCATTCCCGTTCCCGAGCGCTCCTACCTGGGGACCGTGGACGGGGCTCCGGGCGCCGTATCCTGTGGCATCCAACTTGATGACGGCACCTTCAAGGGCGCTATCCTGTTCGAACGGGGCACTACTTGGTACACCCTTGGCGAAAGCGTGATCCGAACCCAGGCGCTCCCCTACGAGAACTTTACCGATTACAGGTTTCCTGCTGGACCGACCGTCACCTCAGGCCAAGGAGGCTCCCGGATGCATGCCTTCGACCTCGCTGTTGACGTTTCCAGCAACTATTACACTCAGGCAGGGAACCAACCAGCACCTGCGCTGGAGCGGGTGGAATTCACCGTGGCCCTCACGAGGGCCATTTACATGAGGGATGCTCTGATTCGTCCCTACCTGGGACGCGTCATCCTGCGGACCGATGCAAGTCAGGATCCCTATAGCGGCGCGCCCAATTTCTATAATATCGCGACCCGGGCGCGGGATGAATGGAATATCAATCAGGGCGATTCTGTCCGCCACCTCGTGGCGATCG
>DMYM01000256.1 GCA_003483645.1 Verrucomicrobiales bacterium | reverse complement strand
TCCCGATCGGGGTCGGTGCGCACGGCATGAACAGCAGCCCTGATCCGGCGAATGCGACCAGTCTGGTCCACGTCGGGGGGGACCTTGAGCTCCATTTTCCCTTCGAGGGCCGTGAGGATCTGTCCGGCCGCGTGGTGGATCTGGTCATCGACCGTTGCGGCCTGGTCGGGAGAGGTGTAGCCACGTTGCCCGAGGAACCGGTTCAGGGCGGTGGTGCTGATCCGCCTCAACTCGGAGCCGAAGTCAGCGTTGCAGTCGAGTTCGGTGTTGAACTGTCGGGCGAGGTCGTCGACAATCTGCTTCAAGATCTCGCGCACGTCCTCGAGATAGGTGAACTTCAAGGAGACGGGGACGGCGTAAACCGGTTGGTCGGTTCCGACGGCCTTCTGGGCCCGCAGGGCAATGTAGGAGGCCCCCTCTGCGAAAGGTGCGACCTGGTCGTTGCTGAAGTAGACATTGCCCTCGGGAAAGAGGATGAGGGGATATTTCCCGGCCACCACGATGTCAGTCGCGCACTTCATCGATTTGCGGTCACTGCCCTCGCGGTCAACGCTGAAGGCGCCGGTTCGCTGCATGTACCAGCCCTGAATTCTGCTCCGTGTGAAGACATCGTAGGCCGCCATGAAGGAGGGCCTGATGCCCAGGCGGCGGCTCACTTCCAACATCACCTGGGGGTCGCTGTGGGTCGAATGGTTCGGCAGAAGGACGAAGCGGGTTCCTTTGCTGCAGGCTGCACGGAGGGGGGCGCTACCACGAATCTCCAGGTCCTTAACAAGGTGCCGCCTTCCCGGGAGGGCAAGTTTCCCAACGATCAGCTGGGTAAGTGAAATGAGGAGCGGACTGGGTTTGGGGGGGACGAACTGGTAGGGAAGATCAGCGAAATCCAGCATCGGTGGGCATATATTAACAATAGTGGACGTAAGGGCAAGACATCGGTCGGCTATCTGTTTCTTGACGTGGATGCTATTTCCGGTGGCATGAGCCTGTGCAGGGAAACCGAAGTATTCGCCCAGCTACCCGTGAGGATGAACCGCAACTCGTCCGTTTGATTGACGAGGTCTACCGGGAGTATGGCGACGAGGTCGATCTGGAGGGCTATGACCGGGATCTGCTCGATGTGGAAGCCTCTTACCGGGAGGTCGGTGGAGAGTTCGTGGTGCTGGAGGAGGATGGGCGGATCTCAGGAGCTCACGCAACCCAGCCGGTCGATCGGGATGAGGGGGTTGTGACCTTTCGTCGGCTCTATCTCCCGCCCAGGAATCGTGGGACGGGAGCTGGCAAAGCCCTCATGGATTGGGCGGTGGGGTGGAGCCGGGAGCACGGTTACCGCCGGGTGGAGTTCTGGTCCGACACCCGGTTTGCGAGGGCCCATCGTTTCTTTGCGGGCTATGGTTTTGTCCGGGGGGGGATCCGGCATGTGGAGGAGGGGAAGCTGAGTTTCTCGGAGTACCATTTCTCAATGGATTTTTGAGCCACACACGCTTGATTAGAGTCATGAGGATTGGTCCATATCTGCTGCTGCCTGCAATTCTCTATTTCCTCATGGTGCTGTCCTGCGCCGGCCAGGAGGTGAAAGTCGGGGAGGCAGAGGAATTGCTGGAGGCCTTGCTGCCGGACAGGGAAAGGGTGGCGGAATTTGAACGACTGATCGAGCAACTCGGTTCCGAGAGGTTCAGGGAGCGCAAGGATGCGATGGAGCAGCTCCTGGCCGCTCCGCTCATCCCTGCAGGGGTGCTTGACCACGGCTTGGAGAGCGAAGAACCCGAGATCAGGAACCGGACGAGAGAAATCGTCAGGCAGGGAGGAGCAAGGAGAAGCCAGGCGGTGTTCGAGGAGGCGCTGCGGGCTATTCTTCAGGAGGATCGGAAGGGGCTTCTCGGCAAGGTGGTGGAAGTGATGGAAAGCGGGGTGACAGTGGGAGATTCCGCCCTGGCCGCACGCGTGGCAGCAGGAACGGTGGTAGAGGGGGATCTCGCTCTCCTGGAACGACTGGCAGGGAGGAAGAGCGCGATCGCGAGGCGGATGGCCGCCGCCGGAGGCGAGGTTCTCGGGCCCCGTGGGGTCCGAATCCTGCGATCCCTGTTGAAGGATGAGGACTCAGCGGTAAAACTCCGGGCCTCCATCGCTCTCGCGAACCTGGGGTCGCTGGAGGGGGCCCGGACCCTGGGAGAGTTCCTGTTCTCGAGTAATGCCTCGGAGCGGATGAAGGCCTGGAAGGGTCTGCGTTCCCTCACGGGCCGTGAGTTTGGTTACAATGCGCTTGATTCAGCGAATAAACGGCGGGAAGCGGCGATCCGATGGACTGAATTCCTCAAGGGAGAGGTTGTCCTGGTGGGGAAGGTTGAACAGTTAAAATCCATCCAACTCTTTAATGGAAAGGATTTGACGGGGTGGACGCACTATCGACGAGGCAAGGTGGTGGCGCCGGGCGAGAAGACGTGGTCGGTTGAGGGGGCTACCCTGGTTTGCCCCGGGAAGGGCCCAGGGGACCTGCGAACCAATGATGAGTTTGAAGACTATGTGCTGGTGGTTTCCTATCGGGCAGCGGAACCGGGTGCAGATAGTGGAGTGGGAGTCATGATGACCGGGGTGAAGGGGAAGCCGGCGGGGGGGGGCCGTTTTGACGGAGGCGACTATCTGGAAGTGCAACTCCTGCCAGGGAGTTCCGGGGATCTTTACCGGATTGGAAATTTCAAGGCCAAGGTGGAGGGGCGGGACCTCGCCTTTTCCCACCGGCGGAAAATACAGGTGGAGGAACCCCTCAACCAGTGGCACGAGATGCGGTTGGAGGTGAGGGACGGAGTGGTGAAGGTCTATCTCAACGGGGTGCTCGTAAACGAGGCTTCAGGCCCTGAGGGCCCGGGGCGGATCGTGCTTCGAGAGGAGCGTTTCAAATACGAGTTCAGGGAGATCTCACTGCTGCCGGTGGGAGAGTGAGTCCCCCGGCTTCCTCCGGACGGACCCGGGAAAGGCAGAAGGCAGCCTGCCGGGTGAGAGATCGTTGAGCCCTTTATGACTAAGATTGCTTTGTTTCGGCGGGACTTGGGATCTCACTCCGGCAATGGCTGCCTTTCCTGTCCCCTCAACCGGGGCGATCGGCCGGGATTTTCAAAAGATCCCGAATTGTGAGTAACTTGCTCTTATTCTTTGGACAACTGAAATTTCTTAACTCCTTGATTGCATTTAATGGTGGAACTTGGCGAATTGGTGCTGATGTCTACCACCAAGAATGTCCTGGCCGAGGGAATCGAGATCATCGGAACGATCAAGTTCCAGAACGACATGATCATCGATGGGAAAGTGGAAGGAGAGATCCAGTCCGACAAGGGAACGGTCACGATCGGCGAAAACGCCCGTATCAAGGGCGATGTCAGGGCCGGCGAAGTCAAGATGTTCGGACACGTGGAGGGGGGCATTCATGCCGAGCGCTGCGAATTGAAGGCAAACTCGAGACTGGAGGGCGATATCACGACCAAGAGTCTCAAGATGGAGGAAGGGGCTTTGCTGTCCGGCAAGATGCAGACCGGAGGTTGAGGATCTGCGCCGGAGACCTGGCTCAGAACTGAGGAAAGAAGCGCCGACCGGCGACCGGTCTTGGGACGAGGAGTTTAGTTGTCTCCGCTGCGAAGAGTGCGGAG
>DMYM01000516.1:647-3724 GCA_003483645.1 Verrucomicrobiales bacterium | reverse complement strand
CTCCTTGCCACGGGCCCGGCTCTACCAGCCGAGGAGGAGCTACCCGTGGCCGAACTGAAACGCGACACCCCGGTCGACTTCGCCACTGAGGTTGTTCCCTTCCTCCGGAAAAACTGCTTCGCCTGCCACAACGAGAAAAAGGCCAAGGCGGACCTCAACCTGGAATCGCCTCAGGCGATGCTCACCGGCGGAGACAGCGGACCGGCTCTCGTTCCCGGCAAGCCCATGGAGAGCCTCGTCTTCCTCTACGCCGCACACCTCGAGGAAGAGATCATGCCGCCTGCCAAGAACAAGTCGAATGCCGTCAACCTCAACCCCGATGAACTGGCTCTGCTCAAGCTCTGGATCGAACAGGGCGGCAAGGGCACGGCGGCTTTCGTGCTGGCGGGACCCACCGAGTGGGAACCCCTCGAAGGTGTGCATACCAGCTACGCGGTGGCCATCTCGGAAAACGCCCGTTTCGCAGCCACCGGAAACGGGAACAGGCTCCACGTCTTCGACCTGCGGACCGGCAGACTCGATGGAGAACTGGTCGACCCTGCCGGCAGCCCCGGCACGGCCCACCGCGATCTCGTGCACGCCCTCTCCTTCAACCACCACGGGATCCTGGCCTCGGGAGGATATCGTTCGGTGAAGTTGTGGGAGCGCACGATCACCCCGGCTACGATCGTGAAACACAAGCTCCCCGAGGCCGCCACCGTGCTTGCCACCAGCCCCGACGGCACCTGGATCGCCGCCGGTGACAGCAAGGGAAACCTCGTGGCCCGGACCCTCTCCGCCCCTGAGGACTCACCGGCCGCCTCCAAGATCCACAACGCCGCCGTGCGGGCACTGCTCTATTCCGCCGATGGCAAGCAACTCTTCAGCGCTTCTGACGACAAGACGGTGGCGCGCGTAAACCAGGAAGACCCCGCCAAGTCACCCAGGATCACGCTCCCGTCCGAAGCTCTCAGTCTCGCCCTGCTCGAAAAGGACTCCAAGCTGGTGGTGGGGTGTGCGGACGGTGTCATTCGCATCCTTCCCGTCTCCCACTTTAACCTGCCCGCCGAGGAACTGGCCAAGGCTCCCGCTCCGGCGGAGTGGAAGGCACCCGCCAAGGTGATCGCCCTGGCTGCTTTGGGAGAAGGCGGCACGCAACTTCTCTCTGCCAGCGAGGACGGCAACCTGCGGATCTGGGATCTCGCCGGGAAGGAAGTCCGGCAGATTGCCCACGGGGGCCCGCTCAACGCCATCGCCGTGCACGCCGCTTCCATCCGGATCGCCACCGCGGGCGCCGACGGTGTGATCAGGCTCTGGAACGCCCCGGATGGCAAGATGCTACGCGAACTCAAGGGAGACCTCGACTTCGAACAACGCCGCACCCGGGCTACCCAGCGACGCGATCTTGCCAAGCGCCTCGCCGAACTGCGCAAGAAGCAGGTGGGCGAGAACGAGAAACAGTGGAACAACCTGAAGGCCAAGTCCAGGGACGACGCCGGCAAGGTGGCCGCGGCCCAGAAGGACCTCACTGCCAAGGAGGGAACTGCAACCGGCAAGCGCCAGGCCGCCCGGGAAGCGCAGGCCCTCGTAACCGCCCTCGAGGCCGCCAAGGATCCTGGCCTGGGCGCGGCCCAGGGTGTGGCCAAGAAGGCCAACGAAGAGGCTACCAAGGCTGGGAACGAACTGGTCACCGCCCGGCGCAACCTGCGAAACGCCCAGCGCACCCGCGATCTCGCGATCAAGGATGGCACCCGGGCCGCCCAGCGTTTCCTCTCGGCCCAGGCCGCCTCCGCCGAGACTGACTCCGTGCTGGCCACCGCCGAGGAAGTGGTCAAGGCCCTCGAGGGGAAAGCCGCCCAGGTGGGAGCGGGCGCGGTGAAGGCCCTTGCCTTCTCGCCCGATGGCACATCACTGGCAGTCAGCGCCGAGAAGGTCGGACTCCGCCTGTGGAATTCCGCTACCGGCCTGCCTCTCGATGTCATCCACCGGTCCGCCACCTCCTCGCTGACCTATGGAGCGAACGGTCAGCTCCTCGCCTCCCTGCCGGACAAGAAACTGCTGTCCTGGAAGAAAACCGCTCAATGGAGTCTCGCCCGCCAGATCGGCGACCAGAGCAAGGAGGACCCCTTCCCGGACCGCGTCCTCTCCCTGGCCTTCCACCCCCGGGGGCATCTTCTCGCCGCCGGCTCGGGAATCCCTTCGCGTGGTGGCAGCCTCAGCTTCTGGCGCGTATCGGATGGAACCAGGGAAGGAGTGATCGAGAAGGCTCACCTCGACACTATAACCGGACTGGCTTTCTCCCCCGACGGCCACCGTATCGCCTCCTCTTCCACCGACCGCTACCTCAAGATCCATGACGTGGAAACCCTTGAACTGGTAGACCAGCTGGAAGGCCACACCAACCACGTGCTCGACGTGGCCTGGAGCGCGGATGGCGAAACCCTCGCTTCCGCGGGGGCCGATCGGGTAGCCAAGCTCTGGGCGGTCTCCAGCAGCAAGCAGAAGAAGACGGAAGCGGGCTTTAAGAAGGAGCTCACCACGGTCGCCTTCGTGGGAACCGGTGAAAACATCGTGACCGGTGGTGGTGACAAGGTCCTCAAGGCGGCCGGACAGAACCTTGCCGGGATCGACGACTTCGTCTATGACGCGGCGGTGAGCCCGGACGGCTCCATCATCGTGGCCGGCGGGGAGAAGGGCATCCTCCGGGTCTGGCAGGCCAGCGACCGTAAACTCCTGTATTCGTTCCACTCACCGCGGAACCCTCCGCCTGAGACGGCCGCGAAATGATCACCTTCTCCGATTCCAGCCCCCACAGCCGCCGCGCCTTCCTGCAGGTCGGAGGACTTGGCCTTGGGGGTCTCACTCTCTCCCAGCTGTTGGGATGGAAGGCCGCCGCCGCCCAGGCCGGCATCCCGCTCAAGGACAAGTCGGTGGTATTCCTCTTCATGCACGGCGGTCCACCCCAGCAGGAGACCTTCGACCCCAAGATGGAGGCCCCGGTCGAGATCCGCAGCTCCACCGGAGAAGTAAAGACCACCATCCCCGGGGTCACCTTCGGTGGAACCTTTCAGAAACTCGCGAAGCGTGCCCACCAGCTC
>DMYM01000516.1:0-284 GCA_003483645.1 Verrucomicrobiales bacterium | reverse complement strand
AACCACGACATCAAGCCCATCGTGGGAAAGGACTCCCTCCATGCGAACCTGGGGGCCCTCTACGCCCGCATCGCGGGAGCGAATGTCCCAGCTACGGGCATGCCCCGCAATGTGGCCCTCTTCCCCCGGGCCGTAGACGCCGCCTCCCAGGAGCGGGTCAAGCAATTCGGTGACTTCCTCGCCCACGGCACGGTAGGTTCCGCCTGTGCACCCTTCGCCCCCGGCAGCGCCAAGAACGGACTGCAGGGCGACATGACGATGTGGATGTCTCGTCAGCGCCTCGA
>DMYM01000385.1 GCA_003483645.1 Verrucomicrobiales bacterium | reverse complement strand
CCGATGCAGTAGGTGTTCACATCGCAGGTAACGAACTGCATGGTGTCGTAAATCGCAAGACCGGAGGTTACGCTCCCACCGGGCGAATTAATGTAGATGTGAATGTCCTTCTTGGGGTCAGCCATCTGCAGGAAGAGCATCTGGGCAATTACCGAGTTGGCTACGAAGTCATCGATCGGCGTGCCGATAAAGATGATGCGGTCCTTGAGGAGCCGCGAGTAGATGTCAAAGGCTCGCTCGCCGCGACCGTCCTGTTCGATGACGGTCGGGACGAGGTAGTTGTTGCGGGGTGATGCGGAGCAGGTGGCTATCGGTTCGAGCTTACTCATCTTCGTTTGCGGATTCTTCTTCGGTTGCATCGGGAGCAGACGCGGACTCTTGATCGGACTGGCTTTCAGGATCGGTCTCGACTCCCTCGGGTCCGGCTGCAGGATCAGCCTCTTCGGCGTCCTCTCCGGCGGCCTGCCCGATGCCGTCGACCTTCGCGTGCTCCAGCAGGAAGTCAATGGTCTTGCTGAGAAGCATGGAATGTTGGACGCCGCGCAGGCGCCCGCTCTTCTGGAGTTCTTCGGCAAAGGTCTTGATCGGCTTCTTTGCCTGGTTGGCCATGGCAGCCACCCGGTTGGCGAATTCTTCCTGGCTAAACTGGATCTCCTCCTTCTCCGCGATGCGCTGGAGGAGGAAGTCGTTTTTCAAATTCATCTGAGCCCGCTGGGTAGCTGCAGTAAAGATTTCGTTCTGCCGTTCTTCGATCTCGTCTTCCGACATGCCCGAGCCCAGACCGTGTTTCACCATCTCGTCGGCCTGGCCCTGGGTCTCCGCGTTGAGGAGTTCGGGGGGAAGATCGAACTGTACCATGGCGGTCAGTTTGTCGAGAAGCTGGCTGACTTTGAATTCCTCGATCTGCTGATTGAGCTGGTGTTCGAGATTTCCCCGAATGGTCTCGGTAAGCCCATTGACATCGGAACCGGGCAGGATCTCGGCGGCCAGTTCATCGGTCAGGTCGGGAAGGGTTTGTTCCTTGATGCCCTTCAGGGTGACATGAAAATCGAGTTCAAGTCCGCGGAGTTCCTCGACGGGAAACTCCTCCGGGACCGGACACTTGAAATCGCGCTCCTCGTTCAGTGCGGCACCCTCCAGGGCCTTGGAGAACCCGGGCAGGATCGAGTCGTTCTCCATCTTGAGCCAGTAGTCCTCCCCGCCGCCGAGATAGCCCACTGACTGGTCCACCGCTTCCTCGGTCGGCTTGCCCTCAAGTTGGGATCCGTAGTCGATCACCGCAAAATCACCTGCCTGGACGGGCCGGTCTGTGATATCGGTGTACTCCGCATAGCGGTTCAGCACATTCTGGAGTTCGCTCTCAATATCCTCGTCGGTGACGGCGCGGTCGGGGATCTCGAGGACGATGTTCTTATAGTCCGGGAGTTCGAACTCCGGGGCGATGGTGAGGGCAGACGAAAAGGTCAGGGCTCCATCGGGATGATGAGCAGTATCCTCGGGGGGCCTGGCATCGATGACCCGGAGGTCCTCCTTTTCGGCCGCCTCATTCAGGGCGTTCTGCATCATGCGTTGCTCCAATTCCGCCGTGATCTGCTCGCCAAAGCGTTTCTCAATGACGGTTCGGGGGATCTTGCCGGGGCGGAATCCGCTAATGCGTGCCTGGCTGCTGAAGGACCGGATGATCTTCTGGCGCTCCTCCCTGAGCTGGTCGGAGGGGATTTCGACGCTGAGCGTGGCCGCACAATTGGACTGCCGTTCGACGGTAATTTTCATCGTGATTCTGCCGGAATTCGTCCGGTCGCGGGGGCGGAACGCTAGAGGGAGGAAGGGGGGTGGTCAAGGACGCGCCGCCCACGATCCTCCCTCAGGAATCTGAGGCTCAGCACGTAATGCTCTCCAAGCCCCATAGGCCGGGCAGACCGGGGCGGCGGTGAAAAAATGATAATAATGGTTATGTTCATTGACCTTGACGAGATGACGTTTAAACGGACTGAATAATCGGAGCGGGCAACAGTCTGTCCCTTATGATGTAATGACAGTTTTTCTGGATTGGAGTTATCGTGTTTCACGCTGCGTGCTGGCATTCCTGATGCTCGCACTTCTTGTGTCCCCCCGGGGGGCACATGCACAGGATGAGGAGGCCCCCGCCGGGCCATTGGATCTTGAGCAGCGGACCATCGTTTCGATCACCTTCCGCTACGGCGGGCCTAAGACGGTGGATGAGTCGCGACTACGCGATCACATGGCGGTGAGGATCGGGCAGAAGTACAATCCCGAGGCTCTCGATAAGGATGCGGCCAGTCTCTACGAGAGCGGACTGGTGGACGATGTCAGCTTTCTGGGCGATCCCCAGGGTGATGACTCCCTCGCCCTCATCGTGGAGGTGGTCACGCGTGGGCAGATCGTGGAGATCGGCTTCGTGGGCAACACCATTTTCAGCGATCGGAAGCTGGCCAGCGAAGCCAAGGTCAAGGCCGGAGTCATCAGTGACAGTGCAATTCTTGAGGCCCGGCGAAACATCGAGAAGCAGTACCAGGGTTACGGCTATCCCGACGTTCTTGTCTCGCACCGTTTGCGGGAAACGGAACGCCCGGGTCAATCCCAGCTCGTCTTTGTCATTCAGGAAGGGGTGAAGAGCGAGGTGCGCAAGATCCTCTTCGAGGGCAACAAGGCCTTTTCGCGGGTAGAGCTCAAGCGGGAGCTGAAGACCAAGCAGAAGGGACTCTTCTCCTTTATCACCAAGAGCGGCCGGATCGACGCCGAGAAACTGCAACTGGATCTTCTCCATCTGGAGGACTTCTACCGCAACCACGGCTATCGCATGGTGCGCATCGACAGCGCCCGGCGGGAAGCCGCGAATAACGGTCGGGTTGACCTGGTGATTCCCATTCATGAGGGTCCGAAATACACGGTGCGGAGTGCGGCCTTCGGAAAGATGACCGTCTTCAAGCCGGAGGAACTTATACCCGCACTCAGCATGGTGGGCGGGCAGGTGTTCTCGAACAAGAAGGTGCGCGACGATGTGCGCATGATTCGCAGCTACTATGGATCGCGCGGATACGCGGATGCGGTGGTCATGCCTGAGATGCGGGATGTATCGCCGGGCGTAGTTGTGATCACCTACCAGATCACGGAAGGCCCGCTTTACCGTGTGGGCAAGGTCAACATCCAGGGGAACACCATCACCAAGGACAAAGTGATCCGCCGGGAGATTCCGATGCGGCCCGGGGAATACTACAACTCCGTGGACGAGGAGACGACCAAGCTCCGCCTCCAGAACCTGCGCTATTTCAGGCAGGTGCAGGTCTCCGACTCCCCCAGCACGCAGTCCGGCTACCGTGACGTCAACATTTTTGTGGATGAGACCAAGACCGGTCAGGTCAGCTTCGGGGCAGGCTTCAGTTCGATCGACAGCGTGGTCGGCTACCTCCACCTCGAGCAGACCAACTTTGATATCGGCAGTCCCAAGAACTGGTTCCGTGGCGGAGGGCAGCGTTTCAACATGCGCCTGCAACTCGGCAGCAAGCGCCGTGATGTGAAAGTTTCCCTGATCGAGCCCTGGTTTCTGGGCCGCAGGCTCTCCCTGGGCGGTGAAGGGTTCTACCGCGACCTCTTCTTCCTGAGTGACGAATACGACCAGAGCAATGCCGGCGGAGCCGTCTTCGTCCGGAGCCCGTTGGGTCGCAAGGGCTACGTCAAGGCCGAATACCGTCTTGAGCAAGTGGGGATTGATGTGGAGGACGTGCCTCCTGGTTCGGACTTTCTCGTGGAGGACGGCGATTTCCTGCGTAGTGCGGTCTCCGTGAATTACGTATACGACAGCCGGGACAGCAACATCCTGCCACGCCGCGGTCACCGCTTTAACGTGGGGGCTACCCTGACTGGCGGGATTCTTGGAGGCGACCTCGAGACCTACACCCTCAGTGCGACGGGTTCCAAGCACTGGAACCTGCCTTGGGATGTCATTTTGAACCTCAATGGCTCCGTAACGGTGGTGGATGCCTTTAGCGGGCGCGTGCCGATATTCGAACGGCAGATGCTCGGCGGTGCACGCAATCTCCGGGGTTTCGATACTCGCGATGTCGGACCTCGCGACAGTGCAACGGATTCAGTGCTGGGAGGCAACACCGCGGCCTACGGTACGGTGGAGGCCACCTTCCCCATCTTTGGTCAGGTGCGTGGGGCGGTCTTTGGCGATATCGGTTTCGTCAACGCCGACTCGTTTGATTTCGGTGCCAACCAGATCCACAGCGACGTGGGTATTGGGGTGCGGGCCACCATTCCCTACTTCGGACCGATGGCGCTGGACTATGCCTTTCCGCTCCAGAGTGAGGATGCCGCCGACGACGGGCCGCGCCTCCAGATCTACGTCAACTACCAGTATTAGGGAGGCGGACCGGGCCACTCAGGCGGAGGATCGACGAGCGAGGAATCGAGGTTTTCCGAATCCTTTCATCAGGCCTCCTCGAACTGCCTGAAGAGGATCGAAAAATCGAACTCGCCTTCGCCCAGATCGTTGCGTTTCTGCATCTGGTTGGCAGTGTTGGCGATGCCGGGGGTCTCAAGACCGGCCCGTTCTGCGAGGTCGAGCATGTAGCGCGCGTCCTTGAGCATGTTGGAAAGCGAAAAGTGAGGATCGAAGTCGCCCTCCGCCATGCTGATTACCTTCATGTTGGCGAGCATCGATGCGCAGGCGTTGGGCTTGATGGATTCCAGGTATGTCTCGGCGGAGATGCCATGAGCGAGGTTGACCGTCAGACCCTCTGCCAGGGCTTGCACGGTAGAGGCCGTAATCAGGTTGGTGGTGAGTTTGAGAATGGTTGCGGCGAGAGGGGAGGGCACCTCCATTATCTGGGTGGAGGTCACCTCAAGAAAGGGGCGGAGGCGTTCCAGTATCTCCGAATCACCACCTGCATAGTAGACAAGGGAGGCATTGCCGGCTGCTATCTTGCTGCCGGTGAAGGGGGCGTTCAGAAATCCGCATTCAAGCCGGGCACACTCAGCCACCAGGTAATCGGTGGTGGCATGATCGATGGTGGCGTGGTTCACGAAGGTCTTGCCCGGCCCCAGGGAGTCCCGGATGTTTCCAAGAATGGACCGCACAGCTGGGACGTCCTTGAGATAGCAGGCCACGATATCCGCGTTGCGTGCCGCCGTCGACGGATCAGTCTCAAAGTCCGTACGTTCGCGGGGAGAGCGACTCCAAGTGGTCACTGGATACCCGGCTGCTGCAATGTGATCGGCCGCCCGCGAACCGATGATGCCCAGCCCGAAGACAGCGACCGAGGGAAGAGAAGGAGTGTCGCTCATGAGGACGATTTACGGTCCGTGCTCCGCCCCTGCAAGCCTGACTCCCACGCGAATGATCTTTCCCCTCAGGCCAGGGGCCCGGACTGCCGAATAAAAACGCCAACAGTGTGAATAAGCTGAAAAACTTGACTTTGAAGGAGGTGTACCTCACTCCGTTCTTCTGCAGTCCGGGTAGAGCTTTGCTTCCTTTTCCCGCCCTTGATCGCAACACGGACTTCTCACAAACAACATGGAATCCCTCAAATGGTGTTGGTACGTGGCCTACGTCCTCGTCCTCTTGGGGCTATCCGGCTACGGGTGCCATCGACTCTGCATCGTCTACCTCTACCTCCGGCATTCCTGGCGGCGGCCCGAGGTGAAGCGGAAGTTCGACGACCTCCCGCTGGTCACGGTGCAGCTTCCGGTATTCAATGAGATGCATGTAGTGGAGCGCTTGCTCACTTCGGTATCCAAGCTCGACTATCCCAGGGAGAAACTGCAGATCCAGCTGCTTGATGACTCGACTGACGAGACCACCGAAATTGCGCGAATGGAGATCGAGAAGCTCCAGGGGCGGGGCTTCGATGCGGAGCTGATTCACCGCGATGATCGTACGGGTTTCAAGGCGGGGGCGCTGGAGAACGGACTTGATACCGCCAAGGGGGAGTATGTCTTCATCCTTGATGCGGACTTCGTTCCCAATTCCGATGTCCTGCGGAAGACCATTCATTACTTCACTGACGATGAGATCGGCCTGATCCAGACCCGATGGGGACATCTCAACCGGAACTACAACCTGCTCACCCGCGTGCAGGCCATGTTTCTGGACGGGCACCTGGAACTGGAACAAACGGCGCGCAACCGCAGTGGCCGCTTTTTCACCTTCAACGGCACGGGTGGGATCTGGCGCAAGAAGTGCATCGCCGATGCTGGTGGCTGGGAGCATGATACCCTGACCGAGGACATGGATCTCAGTTACCGTGCCCAGTTGCGCAACTGGCGTTTCATCTTCCTTAACGAGGTGGAAACTCCGGCCGAGTTGCCGGTGGACATGGACGGGTTCAAGAGCCAGCAGCATCGCTGGACCAAGGGATCAATCCAGTGTTGCAAGAAAGTGCTGCCTGCGATCTGGCGCAGCAAGTTTCCCCTCCATGTAAAGCTGGAAGCGACGGCGCACCTCACCTCGAACTTTGCCTGGCTCCTCCTCATGGTGCTGTGCTTCCTGATCTTCCCCAACACCAAGTACCAGCCGGAAATGAGTGTCTGGGTGAAGGCGCTCATCCATATCCCCCTCTTCATCTTTGCCTCTGGTTCGGTTATCTTCTTCTACCTCATGTCGCAGAAGGCTCTTAACCCCAAGGGGTGGTGGAAGGAGATCATCTATCTGCCCTGTCTCCTGGCCCTCGGTATCGGGATGTCCATCAATAATGCCCGCGCCGTGATGGAAGCCCTCTTTAACATGCAGTCGGGCTTTGTGCGCACGCCCAAGTATGGAATTGAGAAGCGAAAGGCGGAAAAATCCCCCGCCGCCAGAAAGAGCCGCTACAAGGCCATTAGGTCTGTCACCCCCGTGGTAGAGTTTCTCTTCGGGGTGTTCTTCCTCTTCGTCCTTCTCGACGCGCTCCTGAGCGGAAATTTAGTTTCCTTTGTTTTCCTGCTTCCTTTTCCGATAGGCTTTTTCTATACTTCCGTATCATCGTTTACGATATATTGGAAGGCGGCCTCCGGCGACCGACAGACCGAGTAGTTCCGCAAATGGAAGTATCCAGTGCTGTCTGTCAATGATGCCAAAACTGCCGAACAATTCCGCCCTTCTTCTGTTCATCGGTCTTGCAGCTCTGTTTCTCAGTAGCTGTGCCGAGATGGACATGAGCAACAAGGTACTGATAAGTATCCGCGATCAGAAGATGATGATCGTGAAGGACGGCGTGCCGGTGAAGAGCTATCCCGTTTCAACTTCCAAGTTCGGCCTGGGAGATAAGCCTGGCAGCAAGCACACCCCTCTTGGAACCATGCGCATCGCCCGCAAGATCGGGGGCGGCGCCCCCTCCGGAGCTGTGTTCAAGAGTCGCCACCGTACGGGAGAGATCCTGCGGCCGAATTCCCCCGGCCGGGATCCCATCGTCTCACGCATCATCTGGCTGAAGGGAATGGAGGATAAAAA
>DMYM01000253.1:2229-11541 GCA_003483645.1 Verrucomicrobiales bacterium | reverse complement strand
CGGAGAAGAGGAGGCGGGGGCGATCCTTATCCGGGGGCTGGTTCTCGGGGATCGCTCGGAAGGTGCCGACTACTACGGTGCTTTCCGCAAGAGCGGAACCATGCACATCTTCGCGGTGAGCGGATTGCACGTGGGGCTGGTAGGGGCCCTGGCCTGGATGCTCATGCGTTTCTTCCGGGTGCCGCGGGGGTGGGGCTTATGGGCCGTGTTCGCCATCATGTGGGGCTATGTCTTCGTGACCGGCCTCCGGCCGCCTGCGGTGCGCGCCGTCTTCATGGCCTCGGTCTTTCTGATTGGCTTTGCGGTGAGACGGCAGCCTTCGCTGGCCAACAGCCTGCTTGCCAGCCTGCCCGCCGTGCTCCTCATGGATTCCCACCAGCTTGCGCAAGTCGGCTTCCAACTGTCCTACGTGGTGGTCGGGATGATTATTCTGGTCGCTCCCTTCTTTTCCCGGTGGCTGCAGGCTGTCACCGAAGGGGACCCGTTCCTTCCCCACCTACTCTACACGCGGGGACAGCAGTGGAACCTTGCGGTGCGCAAGTACGTGGTGGGCTTGCTGGTGGTCTCTCTGGCGGCCTGGCTCGGCTCAATGCCCCTGATCGGGTACCATTTCGGAATCGTAACCCCCGTCGCCGTGTTAGCCAGCATGCTCCTGGTGCCGCTGGTCTTCCTTATTCTCTCGGTGGCCCTCGTGGGAGTGGTGATTGGACTGGTGGCCGAGCCGCTGCAGACGGGAGCAAACCGGGTCAATGCACTGCTGGCGGAAGGGGCATACCGGATTGCTGAAAAAGTGACGGAGATTCCGGGCAGCCACTTTGAGCTGCAGGGACGGGGAGGCTGGGCCAGGGGCATGCTGGTCTTCGATCTCTGGGACGGCGATGCTGCGATATACGTGGGAGCGGGCGAAGGAGTGCTTATAGACGGGGGCGCCCAGGACCAGTTCCGGAGGATGGTGAAGCCTGCCCTGAAGGATGCGGGCGCGGTTCCACGGTCGATGGTCCTGACCCATCCGGAGACTGGTCACGCAGGAGGGCTGGCCTTAGCCCTGCCCCACTATGGATCCCGGCAGCTCCTCCTCCCTGTTGAGCAGGCTGCCAGTCCGGCCTTTCGGGAGCTTGTGCAGGGGGCCGGCGAGTCAGGTTGTCGCGTGCACCTTGGGAAAGCGGGAAGGCGGTATCCACTGGGGGACGGAGCGGAACTGGAAGTGCTGCGCGTTGCCGACCGGGAACATGGCAGTCGGGCGGATGATCGCTGCATGGTAATGCGCCTTCACTGGCGCGGCTGGCGGATTCTTATTACCGGAGATGCTGGATTCGATACCGAGAAGGAGATGCTGGAGAGCGGGGTGGATCTGAGTTGCGACCTCTGGATCATGGGGCGTCACCGTTCCGACTACTCGGGCATCATGGAATTTGTGCAGGCGGTCGATCCTGCCGTGATCGTGGCGGAGGAGGATCGATATCCCCTTTCCGAACGGGTGCCGGAGCGTTGGGCGGAGGCGGTGAGGGGAGCGGGGATCGTCCTCTGGCGCCAGGGCGAAACCGGGGCGGTCATGATGGAGTTCCGCGAGGGAGAACTGGAGCTGCGGAGCTTCCGCAATCCGGGCAAGCGGATGATCCTGCGGAAGTAGGCCTTCTCAGGCGGTCGGGTTGCGCATGCGGAGCTGGTGGACGGCGCGGCCCTCGGCTCGCCATTGCTCCTCGAAGGCAGTCTGGGGGTAGAAGGAAAGTTTGTCGCTCCCTTCGTCCCAGGGCAGGGATTCGAAGTGACCGAAGAGCGCCAGCTCTTCCCTGGCCCACTCGAAGTAGTCTTCGTGATCGGTTTTGAAGAGGAACTCCCCACCCGGAACGAGGACCTTGCGCAGCGCGTGGAGGAAGTCGCGCTGCACGAGACGGCGGCGGTGGTGCTTGGCTTTGGGCCAGGGGTCGGGAAAGAGCAGGTGTAGCCGGCTGACGGAGGCGTGCGGGAGGAGCCATTCGACGGTGTAGCGCGCTTCCAGCCGGAGCACGCGCAGGTTTTCGAGGCCGATCTCGGAAGCCCGCTTGCAGATCTTGCGCACCCGTCCCAGCAGGCGCTCGACCGCCAGGAAGTTCCGGTCCGGAAACTGACGCGCCATTTCGAGGGCAAAGGTGCCGTTTCCGCATCCAAGATCGACCTCCAGCGGGGCCCCTGCTGTGAATAACTCAGCAGGAGTGAGCCGACGGAAGTAATCCCCGGGGATGATCTCTCCCGGTTCAGCAGGACGCGGCGTCGATTTCACGGGGGCAAACTAAGGCCCAATTCCCGGACACCCAATCCCCAATCACCGCTTGCTTGGCGCTTGACCCGTCCAGCGTGGACCCTGACTCTACGGCCAACTCACCTGCGGCGCGCTGTGGACCTGGAGGAAATTCGCAAAATCGTGGAGCTCATGGAAGAGCAAGGGCTCAGCCTTTTCCATCTGGAGAAGGAGGACTTCAATTTGAAGTTGAAGAAGGGGGCGGACGTGGAAGCGATTCGCGAGGCTCTTGGGGGACTCGCCATTGCTCCGGCAGCTCCCGTTGCGGCCCTGGGGGCTCCGTCGGCACCTGCTGCTGAGGACGGCGAGGCACCGGCCGAGAGCGGGGAGGTTATCGAGTCGCCCATGGTGGGGACCCTCTACCGCAAACCCGCGCCGGAGGCAGACGACTTCGTCAAGGTGGGTGACCAGATCAGCGAAGGGCAGATTCTCTGCATCATTGAGGCCATGAAGGTGATGAACGAGATTAAGGCGGAAATCAGCGGGACGATCTCGCAGATTTGCGTGGAGGAGGCCTCCCCGGTCCAGTACGGGGACGCTCTTTTTCGCGTGACCTGATCCGGTTCGCGTATCTTCCTTCTGCGGATTTTCCCGATTCCACCATCCTTTCGCGATGTTTTCCAAAGTCCTCGTAGCCAACCGCGGCGAGATTGCGCTGCGCATCATCCGGGCCTGCCGGGAACTGGGGGTGGCCTCGGTATCGGTTTACTCCGAGGCGGACATCGATTCCCTGCACGTGCAGTTGTCCGATGAGGCGGTGTGCATCGGGCCGGGGCCAAGCAAGGACAGCTACCTGAAGCCTGATCGCATTATTGCGGCCGCCGAAGTGACCCAGGCGGACGCCATCCACCCGGGCTACGGCTTTCTCTCGGAGAATCCGCGCTTCGCTGAGATCTGCGAGAGCTGCAAGATCAAGTTCATCGGGCCCTCCGCGGAGTTGATTCGTGCCATGGGTGACAAGAACAACGCCCGTGCCACCGCCACCAAGCATGGCGTGCCGGTCACCCCCGGGACTGAGGGGGTGATGGCGAGCGAAGACGACGCCCTCGCCGCGGCGCGCAAGATCGGCTTTCCGGTCATGATCAAGGCCACCGCGGGCGGGGGGGGGAAAGGAATGCGCCCGGCCCTGAAAGAGGAGGAGTTCCTCGACCAGTACCGGGCCGCCAGCAACGAGGCCCAGGCCGTTTTCGGCAACGGTGACTGCTATCTCGAGAAACTCGTGCTCAATCCCCACCACATCGAATTCCAGGTGGTGGCAGACTCCCACGGGAACGTGGCGCACCTCGGGGAGCGCGACTGTTCCATGCAGCGTCGCAACCAGAAGATCATCGAGGAGTGCCCCAGTCCGTTTCTTACCCCGAAGCTGCGCAAGGCCATGGGGGAAGCCTCGGTCGAACTGGTAAAGAACATCGGCTACGAGAACGCGGGGACCATCGAGTACCTCGTCGATGAAGCCGTGGAGAACTTCTACTTCATGGAGATGAACACGCGGATCCAGGTGGAACATCCCATCACGGAGGAAGTGATGGGTTGCGAGCTCATCAAGGAACAGATTCGCGTGGCAGCCGGCGAACCACTCTCCTCCCATGTGCGCAACGGGCAGCCCCGCGGGCACAGCATCGAGTGCCGTATCAACGCCGAGGATCCCTACAACAACTTCGCGCCAAGCCCGGGCAAAATCTCGCTGTGGTACGCTCCGGGGGGCAAGGGTGTGCGGGTCGATACACATGTTTACGCCGGTTACACCGTGCCTCCCTACTACGATTCCATGATCGCGAAACTCATCGTCACGGGCGCGCGCCGGGATGTGGCCATTGCGCGGATGCGTCGCGCCCTCTCGGAGTTCATGATTCGAGGGATCAAGACCACCATTCCCTTCCAGCAGATGATCGTGGATCACCCCGACTTCATTGAGGGGCGCTACGATATCGGGTGGGTGGAGCGCTATCTCAAGGAACGTGACGGTGAGGCCCGGCCCGGATGAATGGCCTGCGCCAGCGAAGAGCGCGCGAGGCCCGGCTCTACGGCATTGTGGACCTCGGTTACATTTCGCCCGATGACTGCGAGTCGGTGACCGAGGCCCTCCTCCAAGGCGGGGTCGACGTCCTCCAGCTGCGCGCCAAGAACCATGAGGAGTCCGCCATCCTCAGTCTTGCGCAACGGCTCGTCCCGCTCTGCCATGCGAGGGAGGTAGCTCTCATTGTGAACGATTTCGTGAACGTTGCGCTGGAAGCGGGCGCCGATGGCGTGCACCTCGGCCAGGAGGACGGGGATCTGGCGGAAGCTGCGGCCCGTCTGCCCGCGGGATCGCTGGTGGGCCGCTCCACCCACACCCCCGCTCAGGCGTGGGCGGCCCTGAGGGAGGGCGCCTCCTATATCGGGTTCGGTCCACTTTTCCCCACTCCGACCAAGGAAGGGCGCCCGGGCATCGGACTCAACGACATCGCAGAGATCGAGGAGACCGTCGGCGGGCAGATTCCGGTTTTCTGCATCGGCGGGATCAAGCCCGGCAATCTCGATGAGGTGCTGGCCTCCGGGGCGCGACGCGTGGTCATCGTTTCCGGTCTCCTGCAGGGGCCCGATATTGCGGAGTGCTGTCGCGGGGTACGGGAGCGACTCGGGGAGCAGGCCACCGGTTTTCCGGCGGAAAACATCGGGCTTGAATCTTCGCGGGATTGAGTCCGAACTCCGTGGTCATGTCCGATGCCCTCCCTCTCCTGGTCGGTGGCTCCATAGCGATCGACAATGTCAAGACGCCCACTGATGAAGCGAAAAATCTTCTCGGGGGATCGGCTTCCTATGCCTCGCTGGCTGCCAGTTACTTCACCGATCCGGTTCACCTTGTTGGGATCGTAGGCAGCGACTATCCGCCTGAGCATCTCGCCATGCTCGAACGGCATGGAGTCACCCTCGGGGGAGTGGACCGGTCCGACGGCGCCTCTTTCACCTGGAGTGGTGAGTATCACCAGAACATGAACGACCGCACCACCCACAAGGTGGCGGTCAATGTCCTGCAGAACTGGCGGGTCAGCCTCTCTTCCGAGTTGGCCCTTTCCCCGGTAGTGGTGCTGGCCAACATGGCGCCGGCCAACCAGCTGGAAATGCTTGCTCAATGCACGGCCCCCGGCCGCTTCGTGCTGGCAGATACCATGGACCTCTGGATCGAGATCGCCCGCAAGGAACTTGAGGAGGTTCTCGCGGGGATTGACCTTCTGGTCATCAATGAGACCGAGGCCCGTGAGTATACCGGGTCCACCAACCTGGTGACCGCAGGGAATCTCCTGCGAGCAAAGGGTCCAGAATACGTGGTTATCAAACTGGGCGAGTTCGGTGCCATTCTCTTTGCCCCCCCGGAATGCAATCATGGCCTGTTTCGCTGCGGGGCCTTCCCTCTCTCTGAGCTGGCCGACCCGACCGGTGCCGGCGACACCTTTCTTGGCGCCATGGCCGGATATCTCGCCTCTCTCGGAACCACCGACTACCGCTTCGAGCAGATTCGGGATGCGGTGGTGCGGGGCACCGTGATGGCCTCCTTCACCTGTGAGGCCTTCTCAACCCGGAGGATCGAAGAGCTCTCCGAATTGGAGCTCCTTGAACGGTTGGAAATATTCCGCGAGATGAGCTGCTGGTAAGCTTGTTAACAGAGGCCTCGGGGAGGCACTCCATGGGCCAGAAAACCATCGGAATTGGTGGATTCCGGCCCCAATCCGGGGTCACAGGTTCGGCAAATTTCCTTTTGGGGTATTTACCGAAGGAATTTTTGAAACCCGATAAGTTGTAATTGGTTAAAATAGAGGACATTAACCGACGTCGAAATCCTACGGCTTCACTAATTTGTTTTTTCCCCGATCTCTTAAAAAAAAATTGACCGGGTGCCCCTACGGTAGCTAGTTTGCAGGTGGATTGCCTGCGGAAACTGAGAACACACCCCTAAAAACAAAAACGACCTATATCAGAGTCAACCAATAGCCATGAAAGCAACGACACTAAAGAAAGCGGCACTCGCTGCCGGTTCGCTTAGCTTCCTCGCCGGCACCGCCCTCTCGCAGGAGGCAGTATCAGGCGCAGGCGGTTACGAAACGCTCACGATCAACGCGGGCAAATTCAACGTCCTTGGACTTCGTCTCCATGAGCCCCAGGTGGTTTCTGGAACATTTGATTCCCAGACCGCGACAAGCCTGAGCGACGCCGATGTCAACTTTACCGACGTCCTCACCGCAGGAGCCCGTTACCTCGTCGAGATTACCGGCGCCACGGCTTCCGAGGGCACCGTCATTGAAGTGGACAGCTGGAGCAACAACGACCTGACCGGTCTCTCCGGTGTCACGGCTGACGATGGAACGGATTACACCATCCGCGCCGCCAAGACGATTGCTGACATCTTCGGTGCTGACAACTCCGCGGGCCTCACAGGTTCCGCCGCTGCAGACCCCACCGAGGCAAGCACCATCTACGTTCCGAACGGAGCGGGCTTCACCCAGGTCTTCTACTCCACCCTCGCCGGCTTTGACGGCTGGTTGGATGCAGCCACCTTCGCTGATGCCAGTGGCCTTCCCCTCAACTATGTTGACGGAATCATCGTCAACGAGAAGGGAGCCCAGGACATCTCGCTTGTCGTGACCGGAATGGTCAAGACCACGAGCACGAATCTCCCCGTCAGCGAGGCCTTCACCTACCTTGGCACCGCCTATCCCGTGGGTTCCACCCTCGGCAACAGTGGTCTTGCCAGCAGCGTGGGGGGTTCCGCCGCAGCAGACCCCACCGAGGCTGACACGGTTTATCTGCCCAAGGCAGACGCCAGCGGATTTGACCAGTACTTCTACTCGACCCTCGCCGGGTTCGATGGATGGCTTAACTCCGCCACCTTCGCCAGTGGTGAGGACGTTGAACTGACCTCGGGCATCATCATCAGCCAGAATGGCACTGGTGCAGATTTCAATGCGCCTATCAGCCCGCCGGCGTATTACGAGGATCTCTAATTTGGGACTTTCCTGGCGAGCAGTGAGGGGTCGCCCCCCGCTGCTCACCAGAAACCCTTTCTTACCACCCACTCATTACACACCACTATGAAACTGAAGTACTTAGTATCTATCATCGCCCTGACGTCTGTCTCTGCCTTTGGCGCCAGCGTCACGGTGACAAACAACGCGGGACCGGTGAATACCCAGTCGGTCGTTGACAATACCGGGGCCGCTGTTGACGGCGGGTTCGCCGCGATCGGAAGCATTTCCGATGTAAGCGCGCTCAACACCCTCACTTCGGCCGGCCTTGACGCCCTTTTCACCGTTTATGACGGTGCCACTGGAGCAGTTAATAATGCGCCCTTCAACGGGACCTACAGTATCTCCAACAATGGAAGCGACATTACAGGCACCGCATGGGCCGGAGCTCCTATTTACCTCGTTCTCGGGAACGGTGGTGATCTGGCAAGCTCCACCCAGGGAGCTGTGCTCAGAGTTGGGAACTTTCCCGGTTCCGAGCCTGCAGTGCAGACCGTGAACGTCAACAACACCGCTGAGGTTCTTCTTGGCAGTTTCGATACCTTCACGCTCCAGCCAGGACCTATTCCTACCCAGAATGCGGCCCTTGCCCTTGCCCCATTCGTCCCGGAGCCCTCCAGCAGCCTTCTCATTGGCCTCGCTGGGCTGTCGCTCCTGATTCGCCGCAGGCGCTAAGGCACAAAGGTTCTCAGAACCACATACTAGTCGTTTTTTACCTGCCGGTCGAAAGACCGGCAGGTTTTTTTTGCCCGGGCGGCACCGGGAGGAACGGGTCCGGATCTCAGGAGGCAGGACGTTCTTGCCCATCAATGAAACCTGCTGTTCCCTAGCTCGCGCACCGGCGTCATTGCCTCCATAGCATGAGAGCTCAACTCACCCTCTTCAGTAGCCTGCTAATCCTCCCACTCCTCGGCGCGGATCTGGCGATCACCAATTTGACCTGTGAGCATAGATCCAATCCAACCGGCCTGCAGGCAGAAGTCCCCCGCCTGAGCTGGCTTTTCAGGACGGAGGGTAAAGGGAAATCCCAGCAGGCCTACCGTATCCTGGCGGCCAGCTCCGAGGCCACCCTGGCCCGCAAGGAGGGCGACTTGTGGGATACGGGCAAGACAAGGAGCACCAGCAACTACCTCATTTTCTATAAGGGTGAAAAACCCCTTCAGTCCGGGCAGCGGGTATTCTGGAAGGTTCAGGCCTGGGACGAGAAGGATGTCGCCTCTCCCTGGAGCGAGACCGCCCATTTCACGATGGGCCTTCTTGGCGCCGGGAACTGGAAGGCCAAGTGGATTGCCTTCAAGGATGAACAACCTCTGCATCGAAACCCCCTTCAGCTCCACCTTCCTCCGCCCCGTTACTATCGGAAGACCTTCGAGACTGAGAAGAAGATCGTGCGTGCCCAGGTTCATGCAAGCGCATTAGGCATCTTCGAACTCCAACTTAACGGAAGAAAGGTGGGGGATGGCTATCTGGCGCCCGGGTGGAGTGACTATTCACAGCGCACCTACTATCACAGCTACGATGTGACCTCGCGGATACGGGAGGGAGAAAACTGCCTCGGTGCGATTGTAGCGGACGGCTGGTATGCCGGCTACGTCGGATCGGGAAAGCGGAAGAAGTTTGGTCCTTTCGGCACCGGGCGCAACATCTATGGCAAGACGCCGGCCCTTCTGGCGCAGCTCCACCTTGAGTTTGCCGACGGGACCGAGAGCATCGTGACCAGCGATCCGACCTGGAAAGTGACCACCGGGCCGGAGTTTGAGGCGGACCTGCTCATGGGTGAGGGCTACGACGCCAACAAAGAGCTCAAGGGCTGGTCGGCGACCGGCTACGATGACCAGGCTTGGGAACAGGCGATAGAGGCCTCCTCCAGCAAGCCGGTGAAGGCTCCCTTTCAGGATCGCACCGGTCGGCGGGCGGTTGAAATCGGCTTCGTGAAACCACGGACCCTGGAAGGCTACCCGGCACCGCCTGTCCGGGTGTTCGAGAAGAGAAAGCCCGTCACGGTCACCGTCACGAATTCCCGGCCCGGGTGCT
>DMYM01000253.1:0-1981 GCA_003483645.1 Verrucomicrobiales bacterium | reverse complement strand
GAAGGCTACCCGGCACCGCTTGTCCGGGTGGTCGAGAAGAGAAAACCAGTCGCGGTCACCGTCACGAAGTCCCGGCCCGGGTGCTATCTCCTTGATTTCGGCCAGAACTTCACCGGCAATGTCCGGCTGCAGGTCAATGGCATGGAGAAGGGCCGGAAGATCACCCTTCGCTATGGGGTGGAGGCCGGTGATCTTGCCCTGAATCGTCAACGGGATGCCACCGCCACCGACACCTATGTGTGCAAGGGTGGCCCTGCCGAGAGCTGGACCCCGCGCTTCACGATTCACACCTTCCGTTTTGCCGAGGTGGAGGGGCTCCCCGGAAAGCCCGGGCCGGATCTTCTCCAGGGACTGGTCATTCACAGCGACACGCCGCTTACCAGCAGTTTTGAATGCAGTGACGAGCGGGTGAACCGGATCTTCCGGAACTGTGTCTGGACCCAACGTGCCAACTGGATCGACCTTCCCACGAGTTCCGAGCTGGTTAACGAGCGAATGGGAGACCTGGGAGCGGTCCAGCTCTTTGCGAAGTCCGCCTGTTATCACACGGACAACGCAGCCTTTCTGCGGAAGTGGTTCAGGGAATTACAGGGAGCCCGGGACAGGCAGGGCTACTACCGCAGGCATGCCCCCTTCCCCTTTGCCGAGGATCGGCTCTCCTACGGGGCAGGGTTTTCCGATGCCGGGATCCTGGCGGTTTTCGATCACTGGTGGATGTATGGCGATGAAGAGGTGGTGAAAGAGAACTGGACCGCGATGAAAAAATACCTTCAGGCCCGCCAGGACGCGCATCGCAGGGGACGTGGACGAGTGTTTGGAACGAGTGGGGGTGACCGTCTGCACTTCAACGATCCCACGCCCTCAAGGCTCATTGACCTGGCCATGCTCGCCCTCGATTTCCGGCTTATGGCAGAAATGTCCCGCGTGGCGGGCAATCCCATTAATCATCTGACCTATAACGGGACCTTCGTCGAACTGCAGACAGAGTTCCGGAAGAATTTTGTGAATGAGGATGGAAGCCTGAAGGTGAAATCCCAGACCGCTCAGGTAGTGGCGCTGCGCTTCGGATTGCTGACCGACGCGTCAAGGACCAGGGTCATTGAGGACCTTCTTGCCCTTCTTGCTGCGAAGGAAGGCCCTGCCAGCAGTGGCATGACGAGCGGGGCCCTGGGAACGAGGTCTCTCCTGCCGGTGCTGACCTGGACCGGCAACCACAATGTCGCTCTCAGGCTCCTGCAAACCCCAAAGTATCCCTCCTGGGGTTACGGGGTGGATCAGGGGGCAACAACCCTGCGAAGCAACTGGGGGCCAACCGGGAAAAAACGCCGGGCCCAGGATCCCGGGCTGGATCAGAGCTTTGGTGCGGTGAGCGGGTGGCTGATGTCCAAGGTGGCCGGGATTGATACGACCATTCCCGGATTCCAACGTATTCGCCTGGAGCCCTGGGTTCCGGAGCGACAGGAGGGAGAGGCCGGGGCCGCTTCCATTACCTGGGTCAAGGCTCACTACAGCTCCCGTCGCGGGCTCATCGAAGTTCACTGGAAGCGCCGGGAGGATGGCAGTCTCCTCTACGAGTGTGACATTCCTGTCCAGACGACGGCCACCGTCCGGCTTCCGGCGAGCCCCGAGGCCAGCGTTCTCATCGACGGCAAGGCTCCTGGAGAAGACAACCGGTTCGAGGGCGGATTCGTCCAGACGGAAAAGAAGGGCCGCATTACCCTCAATCTGGTCAAATCCGGGGCATACCGGATTGAAGTGAAGTAGGGATTCCTTCAGGGCCGTGAGGCAGGTTCATATGAGGCCTGTAACCGCTTATGTCCGCGTGTTGCATCTATTGCAGAGGAGTATTGAAATTGTCGCTGTCCTTGACTCAGGCAGGGCGTATCTCCGGCACAGTTTCCGGAAGGGACTCATAACGAGCTCATTGGCACAAATGTGACAATGTGGTCACATTGCCAATTTTTGTTTAGCATGTCTTAAT
>DMYM01000351.1:2055-2603 GCA_003483645.1 Verrucomicrobiales bacterium | reverse complement strand
GCCCAGAAGAGAGCAAGCCCCGCCCCAAACGCTCCCCTTACCAGTAACTCCACATTCAACCCGGATGAAATCTCCGCCGCGCTCTCCGCCACGTTGGTGGCGAATCTACTTTCGAGCATCGTGGAATCCATGTTGAGAAGCCCTGCTCCAAAGAGGGACATCAACACCCCGATCCAGACCCACCACCGGTTGTTCGTCCGGTAGCCATCGCCTCGTTTCAACTGCTCGTCCAGCTGCGTCTGCAAGCCAGCAATGGCCGCCCTGAAAACTTGCCCGTAGAGCCTCCGCCCACTTTGCCCCAGGGTGAGACTCCCACGCGGCGCATCGGACCCCGGACTCGCATCGTGAAACAGGGCGTTGTAGACGATCTCTTCATCCGGCAGGAGCTCTACGGTTCCCACTCCCCGGTCGTGAAGCAGAAAGGTGCTTCCATTCTGCTCGATGGTCACGACCCCCTTTCCCGCCAACCCCACCACGACCGTGGTAAAACACCCATCGTCATACCCGATCGGGCAATCCTCGATACTCCAGAGATAGCGCAGGGCGGC
>DMYM01000351.1:0-1659 GCA_003483645.1 Verrucomicrobiales bacterium | reverse complement strand
CCCACCAGCAGCCAGGCCACAAGGTAGAACCCCATCGCGCCGAGGAGGATGACCTCGCCCATGACGAAGGGAGAGTGTTCTCCCCAGAGGGACTCGAGTCCCCCGAGAAGAGCAGAAGCAGTTGACCCCATGAGGCTCTCCGCCAAGTGAGCGGACGAAGCTGAAAGAACAGGGACAAACGGTAAACAGGACATCGCTTCTCACTAATGCGGTCTCATCCACCCTTCAGGGAGGCGGCAAGATCGGGGGGCAGGCGCTCACTGGCGGTTTCCACCTCGAAGAAATCCCCGACCTCAAAGCCAAACCAGCCTGCCACCAGGTTGGAGGGAAAGGACTCGATCGCGTTGTTGAGATCGCGCACCGAGCCGTTGTAGTAGCGCCGGGCATACTGGATCTGATCCTCGATTTCGACCAGGTCCCCCATCAATCCGCGAAACGACTTGTCAGCCTTCAAGTCCGGATACGCCTCCGCCAGCGCCACGATTTTGCCCAGGTCCCGGCCCAGGACCTTCTCCGCTCCCCCCGCTTCGCCTGCTCCCCGCGCAGCCTGGGCCTCCGTTCTCTCCCGGACCACCGCCTCCAGGAGCCCCCTCTCGTGAGTCTGGTAGCCCTTGACGCATTCCACCAGGGCGGGGACGAGCTCATGCCTCCGCTTGAGCTGCACCTCGATTCCGCTCCAGCCTTCCCGCATCTGGTTCCGGGCCTTCACCAGCTTGTTGTAGATCAGGATGACGGCGGCCACCAATATGACCACTGCAATGCCAAGGGAGATTAGAACGATTTCCATCCAAGCAGGGCCACCAGTCTGCACAGTAACTTTGGCATTTCGAAATGCGAAAATAGGATTTAAACCTAGTCGTGGTCTATTTCCGCCTTCTCGGCCGCCTCGCCCTGAGGTTCTTCCTCTACCTCGGCGAGCTGGCTGGCCTTGTCGGGCAGGTTTGCGAATCGCTCCTGCGCGGCAAGAGGCGATGGCGCCAGTTCTTTGAGCAGCTCGTGGAGATCGGCTACCGGTCCCAGATCGTGGTGATCATCACCGGCGGGTTCACGGGCGCGGTCCTGGCCGCCCAGGCTCTTTTCCAGTTCGCCCTGGTCGACATGGAAACGATGGGGGGAGTGATCGTAAGCATCGGGATGATGCGGGAACTGGGACCAACCATCACGGGACTGATGCTGGCCGGCCGGGTGGGTTCCTCCATGGCGGCCGAGATCGGCACCATGAAAGTGACCGAGCAGGTCGATGCCCTCCGCTCCATGGGAGTGCATCCCATCGACTACCTCGTCACCCCCCGCCTGCTTGCCATGTGTGTCTCCATCCCGCTCCTGATCGCCCAGTCGATCGCCTTCGGGATCATCGCCTCCTACGCGGTCGGGGTCCACCTCTTCAGGGTCCCGGGAGCCTACTGGAACTTCAACGTGGAACGCTTCACCGACGGGACCGACATCACCATCGCCATGATAAAGGGCTTCGTCTTCGGCCTGCTCATCGTGATCATCTCCTGCCACCAGGGGTTGCGCGCCCGGAATGGGGCGGTGGGAGTGGGCCGGGGCACCACCGACGCGATGGTTTTCTCCTCGCTCGCCATCCTGATCTTCAACCTGCTGCTCACCATGCTCATGCAGCTCATCTTCCCGGTGGGCATGGCCATGAACTAGGAT
>DMYM01000327.1 GCA_003483645.1 Verrucomicrobiales bacterium | reverse complement strand
TCCACCGAAAAAGCACGGTAGCGGGTCTCTCCAAAGGGCCTGCTGGCGATCTCGGCACTCCCCCATTCGTCTGCCTCGCGAAGTCGGTAGGCAAAGACGAAGCCCTGATCCGGTTCAACAAGCTCTTCAAGGGGTGGCACTTCGTTCCAGCGGACATCTTTTGAAGATCCCGGAAGATAATTCCAGCTGCTGTTCCCGTCGCAGAGAGCAATCCGCCTGTTCCCGTCCCTGACGAAAACAGCTGGCCCATGCTCCGGGTCGCCTGCAGACCTATCTGCCTTTCGGATTGAGAGCCCGAGCAACACCCTGCTGCCCGCGAATTCCCGTCCAATTCGAAACTCCACCGACTGGCCGTCATCGGGAACCTGCCCGATTTCCTCACCATTCATGTAAGCGTTGAAAGAATACCCGCCGGACCATTCCACCACGATCTTCGATTCCCCGGTGAGGTTCGCTGGCAGTTGAATGGGTCTTCGCAGGAACAGTGTCGGGTTCTGACCGAAATGATAAGGTCCGGCAGCAACTCTCCATACCTCTGGCGATTCATCATTGTTCTGCACCCAGTGAATTGCCATTGAGGTGCACGGATCCCGATGCCACTGGCAGATAGGTCCGAAAACGGCCGAGGAGACCTCACCAAACGGAAGACCTGCCAACAAGATAAGAAACTTTTTCGTCATCGCTTCAAAGAAAGGATCTGGGGAACGTCCCTGACCACTTGTGGATGCTTGATTGATTTACTGTTTTCCGGATCCCGGAACGATCCCTGGCTCCTGAATGATCCGCCTCTTCATGCACAAACGGACCGATATCAAGAGCAAAGGTTCCGCATCTCTTCCCGGCAGGGGTGAATATCCGCCTCCCAGAATGCGGGCATTCCCTGCTTTCTGTTCGGCAGGGCAGCGAGTTTCTTGCCAGAGCAGCTCCACCTGCGGAAAAAAGACCCGGCCTCGACGGAAGACCCGGCATCGTTCCTCCTCCACCCGGGAACCTGATCAGAAGAGCTCCGTCCCCGCCGGGTCACCGTGCAGTCGGGCCGGGTCTGAGAATCTCAGAGCTCCCTTCTATTGCCCCTCCGGTGAAAAGTTGCTCCCTTGCATTGCCCCCGGCCTGCGCCATCCTGTGACCGTATGCGCGACCCTCTCCCTGCTCCGGGAATCACGGTCGTGATGGCCATCGCCCTCACGTGCGTGCTTCTCCCTGGCTGCACCTCGCAAACCCGTAGCCCGGGTAAGACCAGCTTCACCCGCGCCTTTCCCATCGGGCCTTCCCCGGAATATCCCCTCCCCAGACCGGACCCTGACTACCCGGCAGACCCCGGTGCACGCGTTGAAGTCCCCCTGCCCGGCTCCGACACCGCCCCCACCTTCCTCGACCTGCAACCGTCCCGGCAGCCGCTCTCTGCCGGCATTGAGCAGGTGACTTCCCGCGGCATCGCACTCACCTTCTTCCTCTTCGACGACCGCAATTATGAAATTTCGGTGGTGGACAAGCAGGGTGGCCCCAGGACCGAGTGGCCCTCTGCCATGGAGGCCGCCAAGGCGCACGGAGCACTGGCCGCCATCAACGCCGGCTTCTTCACCCCGGAAGGCAACCCGCTCGGCCTGGTAATCGAGAACGGCAGACGCATCGGAACCTGGAATGCAGGTTCCTCCCTCACTTCCGGAGTTCTCTCGGTGGGAAAATCCCCGCGTCTTCTCCGCCGGCGGCACTGGCGCTCCTTCTCCCCCACCCGCCATCTCGTGCAAGCCGGCCCCTTCCTCATCGAGAATGACATCGCGGTGACCGGTCTGAGCAATCGCGACCGAAGTCCCCGTTCCTTCCTCGTGTGGGACGGGCGGCATTACTGGGCTCTCGGCTACGCCGGCAAAGCCACCCTTTCCGAACTGGCTTCCGCCCTCGCAGCCCAACCACTCGCCAGGCTCAACATCACCACCGCGCTCAACCTCGACGGGGGACGATCCAGTGATCTGTGGGTCTCACCGCAGGTGCACGGCGGCCCGGTCTCCACCCGCCGAAACTGGAACAACCCGGTTCGGAACTACCTCCTCATTCACCACCGCTCCCGATCATAACCCCGGTCCCGGGGTTCCTTGAACCGCGTATCAGTCCTTTCCCTTCCCTGCGGATGGGGACAGGTGCACATCTGATCTTGTCCTCCTGACAATCAATCCTCCGCAACGATCAATGCATTCTTTGAAGTAAGGTGCGTTATCCGTGAACAGCTTGCTCACAATCGTGTCTGTATTCCTTGCGCGTTCGATACTGTTCGTCGGCTCTTTCCTCAGCACTCAATAGCCTGCAAGTCCGTATCCGTCTCCTTCTCTCCGCCTCCCTGCTCCTGGTATCTTTGGCCTTTTTCCCTTCCTGCTCCCCCCTGAAGTTTCTGGAACCGCCCATCGTGGAGGGCAAGGTGACCAAGGGCGATATTGCCACCTTCAAACTCCGTGACCTGACCCGTTTCGGTCAACCCCACCTCGTCAAGGTGAGCGCCGGCGAGATCAAGCAGCTCGATCGCAGCGAGCTGAAGAAAGGCCGCATGGCCTCCCTCGATTCCCGGCACCGCTACGAACCGGTCAATTTCGTTCCTCCAAGCCTCCCCGGCGGGAGTATCATTTTCGATGGCAGCATCCTCCCACCCAAGGACGGCGGCGCTCCTGGTGGCGGCACCGGATCCTTCCCCGGCGGAGCCGCTTATCCAACCGGTATTCCACAGAATTTCTCGATCGAGTAGCAGCTTGGAGTGGTCAGGCGGGCCGATCTCGGCTACAGGCCGCTGCTCATGCTCAAGGCCGGTATCGTGGGACTGCCCAACGTGGGCAAGTCGACGCTCTTCAATGCGGTCACCCGCACGCGCAAGGCGCAGGCGGAGAACTACCCGTTCTGCACCATCGATCCCAACATCGGGGTGGTCAGTGTGCCGGACGACCGGCTTGCCCCGCTGGCCGCACTGACTGGTTCACGGGAGACCATTCCCACTGCCATCGAGTTCGTCGATATTGCAGGCCTCGTGAAGGGTGCGAGCGAGGGCGCGGGCCTGGGCAACCAGTTTCTCGCCAACATTCGTGAAGTCGATGCCATCGTCCAGGTGGTGCGCTGCTTCGAGAACGACGATATCATCCACGAACTGGGATCGGTCGATCCCATTCGTGACATCGAGATCATCAACACCGAACTCATCCTGGCCGACCTCGCCTCCACGCAGAAGCGGCACGCTTCCCGGGAGAAGAGGGCCAAGGGTGGCGACAAGGAGGCCGCCCGTGAACTCGCCGTGATCGAAAAGCTCCTCCCCCACCTCGAGGATGGCAGACCCGCTCTCACTCTGGAGCTCTCTGCGGAGGAAGCCCTGCTCCTGCGCGACTTCTTCCTGCTTTCTGCCAAGCGCACCATCTTCGCCTGCAACGTGGCGGAAGACCAACTCGCTGGAGCCCTTGAAAATCCCGGACAGCATCCCATGGTTGCCCGCGTCCAGGACTTCGCCGCAACCTCGCACGGCGCGGAAGCGGTCATCATCTCCGCCCTCATCGAAGAGGAACTGGTCTCCCTTGAAGCAGAGGAAGCCGCCGAGTTTCTCGCCGACATGGGGGTGTCCGATTCCGGTGCCACCGCTCTCGTCCAAGGGGTCTACCGTCTCCTGAACCTGCGCACCTTCCTCACCTCCAACGGGAAAGAAACCCATGCCTGGACCATTGTCGGAGGGACCAGGGCCCCGGCCGCCGCCGGCGTCATTCATACCGACTTCGAACGTGGATTCATCGCCGCCGAAATCTGCCCCCATCAGGATCTGGTCGAGGCCGGCTCCAGATCCGCCGCCCGTGACACCGGCAAAATCCGCATGGAAGGCAAGGACTACGAAGTCCTGGACGGCGATGTGATCGAATTCCGCTTCAACGTCCAGGGCTGAATAAGGGCCTCGTTCTCACGCTCCAGCCCTTCAGTCGGAAACTCGAAGATCCAGCCTCACCGCCCTCCAGGCTCCCCGCTGACCAGGTCATGACACCGGAGCGGAGTCTAATAGTAAGGCCTGTTCTTCTTCTCAGACTCCTTACGTGCCTTTTCATCCCGGGCCCTGTGCTCGTCCAGCCTGGCCTGCCGCTCCTCCAGCTCGACCGCATGTCGCTTCCTCCGCATGGAGCGGGATATTTTGTAACGCATGCCGCAGTAGGGGCAGTGCACCGGCCTGACATAAGTCGCAAGGACAAGGGTGGTGCGGAGGGTGTGACTGCCGAAGACGCGCTTCGCTGTCCCGTGCCTGGCACAACGCATCCCCCGCAGGAGTGATCCCCCACAGCCCAGACAGAGCACCGCCGGTGACTCGATGAGAAAGATCATCAATGAGAGAAGGAAGACCCCGCCCGCAATGCCCGCCGGGAGCAGCCAGCCGATATCGTCGGTCACCCGCACCACGATCAGGAAGGCCATCACCAGGGCCAGGGAGATCCATCGGATCAAACTCAACCACGCTATCCAGAAATAGCGGAAGGCGAGGTTTGCACGCCGTTTACTCATTACTTGATTGGTGGAGAGACAACTCCATTTGAATGAACACAGCGCACAAGGCGAGAGATTTCAGCTCCTGCGCGTGTCGTTAAACAGTGAGAAAATGTCTGCCAAGGGGCTCTCCTTCTCCATTTCCGGACGAATCGCCCCGAATCCAACCTGCCGCAATGATACTGAAACCGCTTCGCTCGTTTTTTCTCTCTCCCGTGGTTCGACGATTCATTTGGCCGGTGTGCGAATTCCGCTTTATTCCGCCCGGAATCCGCCTAGCTTCCCGCCATGAATAAACTCCTGCTGTTCTGTGGCAGTGTCGCGCTTCTCCACCCCCTTGCGCTGGCACAGAACCCGGACCAGACCGGCAACAGGAATGCCGACATCTACAAATCGGTCGTCCGCATCGAATCCGCTACCCAGGTGGCGGATTATCGCACGCCCTGGAACTCCGGGCGCTTCGGGGGTGGCACCGGTTCGGGATTCATGATCGGCCCGAACCAGTTCCTGACCAACGCACACGTGGTCTCCAATGCGAACCGTGTCCTCATCACCCGGCGTGGCTCCGCCCAGAAGCACCCGGCCCGGGTCGTTCACATCGCTCATGACTGCGATCTCGCCCTCCTCGAGGTCGAGAATGACGCCCCTTTCGAAGGCCTCCATTACCTCAAGTTCGGTGACGTGCCTGCCCTGGAAAGCCAGGTCCGCGTGATTGGCTATCCGGTCGGCGGAGATCGCATCTCGGTGACCCGCGGGGTGGTTTCGCGCATTGATTTCCGCCCCTACTCGCACTCCCGCGTCGACTCGCACCTGGTCGTGCAGATCGACGCTGCCATCAACCCCGGCAACTCCGGTGGTCCGGTCCTGCAGGGCGGCAAGGTGGCGGGTGTCGCCTTCCAGGGACTGCGCCAGGCCGACAACACCGGTTACATGATCCCCACTCCGGTCATTCAGCGCTTCCTCAAGGATATCGGCGACGGCCGGTATGACAAATACGTCGATCTCGGCATCACCGAGTTCGCACTTTTCAACCCTGCGATGCGCAAGGCTCTTCAGGTTCCCGAGGACGGACTGGGCGTCATGGTGGCCTCCGTCCTGCCCACCGGTCCCTGCGATGGCGTGATGGAACCCGGTGACGTTCTCCTCTCCATCGATAACAACCCGGTTGACAATGCCGGAAACATCGAGGTCGAGGGGGAAAAGGTCGTCCTGCACGAGGTAGTCGAACGCAAGTTCGCAGGCGATGAAGTCAAACTCGAGTTCCTGCGCAGGGGCGAGAAGAAGGATGTCACCGTCACCCTCAAGGCCTTCCCCCATTCCCGCATTTACGCGGTGCGCTACGGCGAACGACCCCGCTTCGTCTTCTTCGCCGGCCTGGTCTTCCAGCCCCTCGACTTCAACCTCTACTCCGCCTACGGCTTCGACAGCCCGCGCGTACGCAAGATCTTCCAGAACTACGTGCGGGATGCCCTCTTCAAGGAGCGCGAGGACGTGGTGGTGCTCACCCGGGTGGAGAGCGATCGCCTGACCTCCTTCATCACCGGCTTCAACGGCACGGTGGTGGATGAAATCAACGGCACCAAGGTAAAGGACCTCCGGCATGCTCACGAACTCCTGTATACCGCGGACCAACCCGAGTTCATCACCATCAAGTGCAACGGGGTCGTCCGCCCCATCGTGATTCCTTCGGCCGAGGTGGAATCCGCCAACAAGCGCATCATGCAGCAGAACGGCATCTTCCGCTCCCATTATCTCGGCGACTCCCAACCCGCATCCTGATCATGTTTCCGACCCGTCCGCTTTTCTTCTGTCTCGCCCTTCTGCTTGTCGTGATGGTCCTCCCTGCCCCGGCCCTCGCGGCAGCAAAGGCAAAGGGGCTCCTTCGCATCAACACCACCATCCAGACCTACAACGTCTCCCAGCCGTGGGAACTCAACCAGCCCCAGCGTCGCCGTGGCCTGGGAGCCATTCTTGAGGACGGCAACATTCTTACCACCGGCGAGATGGCTGCCAATTCGACCTACATCGAGTTCGAGTCCGCTGACGGCGCCCACACGGTCCCCGCCGAGGTGATCGCCATCGACTATGAAGCCAACCTCGCCCTCCTCAAACCGGAGAAAGGGGCCAACCGGGAGTGGATCGACAAGCTGGGCACGCTCGGCACCAATGGTCCGGCCAAGATAGACGACAAGGTCAATATCTGGCAATTCGAGGACAACGGCGACGCCATCCGCACCGAAGGCACGGTGCGCTCCGTCGACCTCCTCTCCACCTTCGCAAGCGGCCACTACTTCCTGTGCTACGAAGTGAAGGCCTCCATGCAAAGTGCCTCCAGCAGCTACACTCTGCCGGTCACCCGGAACGGCAGGCTCCTCGGCATCCTCGCCAGCTACAATTCCAAGGACCAGATCAGTGACGTGGTGGCTCCCGACATCCTGAAGCGCTTTCTCGAAGACGTCAGGGACGGCCGACACGAGGGCTTCCCCTCCCTCGGCATCGCCACCGTGCTCACGGAGGACCCTCAGTTCCGGAAGTGGCTCGGTCTGACGGACGAGCAGGGAGGCCTCTATGTGAGCCGCCTTCTGCCTGGAAGCGGCGCGGACGAAAGCGGCCTGAAAAAGGGTGACGTTCTCCTCACCGTGAACGGGCATGCAATCGATCGCCGCGGATATTACGAGGATCCAACCTACGGGCGCCTCGTCTGGAGCCACCTTGTGCGCGGGTCCAGGCAGGTTGGTGACAAACTGGCCCTCCTCATCATGCGCGATGGGAAGGAGCAACAGCTGGAGGCGGTCCTCCGGCGTCCGCCCGACCATCTCATTCCCAGCCACATGTACGACAAGGCCCCGCCCTATCTCATCAAGGGCGGTCTGGTTTTCCAGGAACTCACCCGCCCCTACCTCGAAGCCTTCGGCAAGGAGTGGCGGAGTCGTGCTCCTCTCGACCTGCTCGATGCGCTCAATAATCCCGAGGACTACGAGGAGGGCCGGAAGCGCCTCGTCTTCCTCAGCCGCGTCATCCGGACCCCGGCCACCATAGGCTACGACCAGGTCAACAACCTGATCGTCACGGAAGCCAACGGCCAGAAGGTAACGGACATGACGTCCCTCGCCGCGGCCCTCAACAATCCAAAGGACGGACTTCACTCCATCCGCATCGACGACATCCCCTACGTGATCTACCTCGACCCCGAGGAGAGCGACCTCGTCGACAAGGCCCTCCTCAAGCGTGGCCTGCCCGCCCTCCAACGCCTGCCCTGAGCATACGTCGCGGCCAACACGTGCGGCTCTCTTCCCTTAGCGGCTCAGCTCCTCCTGAGTCACGATCTTCACCCCGGCGCTGTGAAGCACGGACTGGGCGAATTCGACATCCTCTACATGCAGGGCCACCATCGTCCGCCCCTCCGGGTGAGGCAGCAGGGTGTAGACGAAGTCGACGTTGGTTTCCGCCATCCGCAGTTCATGCAGACACTTCTGGAACTCTTCCGCGGCATGCCGCAGGGCCACTACCACCAGGTCCGCCGTGGTGTGGGGGATGCCTTTCTCCAGGAAGATCTGCTGGGTTGATTCAGGATCGCTGGTCACGATGCGTGCCACCGTGGCATCGCGGGAATCCTGCACGCTGAATCCCAGCAGTTCCACCCGCGACTGATGCAGGAGCTGAATGAGAGCTTCCAGAGATCCGGCACGATTCTGCAGGAAAACGGAGAATTGCAGAACAGGCACGCCCATCGGCGCAATGGCATCAGAAGCGTCCCCCATCAACGTCTGTTAGAACACAGATAACGCTGCTTCTCAACCGCTATTGCGTCCGATCGCTCAAGTTTCGGAGTCCACACAACACGCATTCGCCATTCTTCACCTCCCACGCCACATCATGATCGAAGATCCGGAGGAAGTAGGTGCGCTCCTGTTTTTCGTGGAAAGCCGGACGGGCATCGAGATTGAGCGTTTCCAGAATCCCCCCCCGCTGTTCCTCGGAAATCTCCGAGAAAGTCCCGCTGGCCTCTTCCCACTTCCGGGTCCGGGGCGAGAGGAACTCCTCACCGGCATCAGGAGGAGAAGCTGAAAATACGGGAGACTGCCTGGCAGACTGCTACTTCAGCACCTTCAGACGGATGTCCTTGTAGTGCACGATCATTCCGGGGTCGTGCAACTGGAGCTGGATCATGCCGCTGTGCAGACGTTTCTCCTCGGGAAGATGCTCAACAAATTCGGCTGAAGGCTTGCCGTTCAGGAAAAACTGAAACCTGTTCCCGTTCACGATGATGTGCAACTCGTTCCAGCCGCCCTTGTTGATATCCTCTGCAGTGACTGCATCCTTGAGGGGCGTGATGGTGGGCTTGTCATCCTTGTCGATGACCAGACTGTCCCCCCGGAAGCAACGATGCTCCCGGCGCCCCGGGGTGTGGAAATCCCATGCCCCCAGGACTTGCCCCCCAATGCCCACGTGTCCGATATCCGCGTGATAACCCTGGAACTTGCGACGGCCTGTCTTGTCTACCCTGGACCGGATGTTGACCCCGCTGTTCCCCTTGCCCGGAAAGCGGTAGAGAAACTTGAGTTCAAAGTCAGCAAGGTTCTTGTTTCTGCTGTAGACGAGATATCCGCGACCCTTGTCGCCCTCCCCGACAATCATACCGTCCGCCACACTCCAGGCCTTCTTCTGCACACTGGGCATCTCCTCCCAGCCGTCGAGCGTCTTGCCGTCGAAGATCGCTTTGAAGCCGTCATCTTTTTTCCCTGGAGCCTGGTCGCCGAAGAGCGTTCCCGGTGCGCCAAGGACGACCATGCCAACGAGAGTGAGGAGGGAGCTGCGCATCATAGGTTATTGATGACACACTGCTCGCCGCATGTGTCAAGAGTATGCAGGCAGGATCACGGCAGGGCCGCTGCCGGCCCACGCCATCACCAAGGGAAGGACAGGTCAAAAGACGGAACACCGGAGATCCGCCGGAACCAGAGAATCCATAGTCTCCGGTCACCCTTTCGAAAATTCACCCGGCCGGAACAGCAAAATTCCCCAACCCACCAGAAACGCGACGCCCCCGAACGGAGTGACCATTCCCAGTTTGGTGAAATTGGTGAGCGCGAGGACGTAGAGCGATCCGGAAAAGAGCACCATCCCCCCAGCAAAGGAGAAACAAGCCACCCTGGACGGAGCCGGGAAGAGTCCCAGGATCAGCAGGGCCAAGGCATGCACGAGATTATAGAGCACCGCGGTTTCCCACGTGTCTATACGTTCGTTCTTCACCAGAAGATCATTCAGGCCATGGGCCCCCAATGCCCCGAGAGCGACTCCAAGGAAGCCGAAGCAGGCCCCAAGGCGGATGACGGCAGATCGATTCAAGCCCCAATTAAGCGGTGATGGACCCGGGATTGAGGAACGCTCTCTATCAGACCGGGTCTCAGCAGCCCGGCTGTTCCCTCCCCGGGGCCGTGCAAGAGACCCTACCCGGACTACCGCCCGGGACGCGACCTTATTCGCGGTCATTCCCCGGCTCTGCAGAGCAATCGTCGATGAGGAGACCAAAAAAACGCCCGGCTCCTTCTTTCGAAGAAGCCGGGCAAATACCTGGCAACGACCTACTCTCGCGGGGCCTTTCGCCCAACTACCATCGGCGCAGCAACGTTTCACTTCCGGGTTCGGAATGGGACCGGGTGGTTCCATTACGCTCTGGTCACCAGAGGCCGGGCCTTGCGTGGGTATTCACCCAACACGCGGCCTCCAGTTACCATCGCGTCAGCCGCTCCCTGACATCCATGTGAAGAATTCGATCATTTGTTCTGTGTCCCGATCTCTTTGACCTAGTCCGTCTTGGTCCTTGAAATTCCCGATCTCGAGAGAGAGGAATCAAGCCAATCGGATGATTAGTACTGGTGAGCTGAATGCATTGCTGCACTTACACCGCCAGCCTATCAACGTGGTGGTCTNNCTTCTTTCGAAGAAGCCGGGCAAATACCTGGCAACGACCTACTCTCGCGGGGCCTTTCGCCCAACTACCATCGGCGCAGTAGCGTTTCACTTCCGGGTTCGGGATGGGACCGGGTGGTTCCACTACGCTCTGGTCACCAGAAGGCAATTCCGTCGTTTCCTACGGAACTGGGATTCTGGCGGCCCCAGCTTGGGCCGGTGCCACTCTCTGACATCCATGTGAAGAATTCGATCGTAAGTTCGCGATCTGTTTGACCTTGTCCGTCTCAGTCCTTGAAATTCCCGATCTCGAGAGAGAAGGAATCAAGCCTATCGGATGATTAGTACTGGTGAGCTGAATACATTGCTGTACTTACACCGCCAGCCTATCAACGTGGTGGTCTTCCACGATCCTCAGGGAAAATTCATCTTGGGAGGAGCTTGGCGCTTAGATGCTTTCAGCGCTTATCTCTTCCGCACTTAGCTACCCAGCAATGCCCTTGACAGAACAACTGGTACACCAGAGGTGCGTCACTTTCGGTCCTCTCGTACTAGAAAGTGAACCCCGCAATTCTCCTACGCCCACAGAGGATAGAGGACCGAACTGTCTCGCGACGTTCTGAACCCAGCTCGCGTGCCGGGTTAACGGGCGAACAGCCCGACCCTTGGGA
>DMYM01000096.1 GCA_003483645.1 Verrucomicrobiales bacterium | reverse complement strand
AAGGCCTGGCTGTCAAGTTTACCCGCACCGCGAATACGCCAGGGGTCCTCACGTTCCACGTCGCGCTCCATGACCCGATCCATGGCGGACCGGCAACTCTCCACGAACCAGTCGAAGCGTCCCCGTGTCCGCAGATCATCTTCCAGCTTGTCCGCCAGGGGCAGGAGATAGCGCACATCGTTGCTGGCGTATTCACACATCTTCGCAGGCAGCGGCCGCTGGCCCCAGTTCTCCTTCTGGGAAGACTTGCAGAGTTTGACGTCAAAGAACTGCTCCACGAGGTTGGCATAGCTGAACCGGAGAATACCCAGAAGGCGGGCGGCAATCTGGGTATCGTAGATCATCTTCGGCAGCATTCCGAACTCCCGGCGCAACAGCATCATGTCGAAATCCGCCCCGTGCATCCAGATGCTGTTGACCGCCAGATAACCTCGCAGCGGGCCGAGATCATTCACCTCAAGGGGATCAACGAGGATCATCTCCTCCCCGGTGGAGATTTGAATAAGGCACAACTGTTCCGCATAACGATGCAGATTATCCGCCTCCAGATCGATCCCCGCGAAGGGAAATCCGTTGGCCGGCAGGTTGTCCACCAGTCCGGAGAGTTCGGCGCTGGTGGTAATCATTCCGCGGCAGTTGTTCGGGACCTCCCGGACACGCTGTATTTCAACACGAAGACCACCGCTAGCAAAGCCCTGTTTCCAAAACAGACTGGCACGACCCGCAGGCCGGGCCAGTTTAGAGTGGCTGAGAACTGGCAGGTGCCTCTACCGGATTCTAACCCGCACCCGCAGGAAGCAGGCGGGAGCTGCCAACTGTCCCGGGAAATCCGCCAGATTGGAGACCTCCAGGGTTGTTTCATCATCCTGCACGATTTCAAAGATGGGATCATCCTCCAAGATGGTCGTCCAGGTCCGCAGATCCGTGCTGTATTCGAAGAAATACTCGAGGCTGGTTCCCGTGAAGGGGCGCTTCGTCAAGGTAGCAGTACAGCCACCGGCAACTTCATCGAGGGCGTATTCGAATGCCGGCCTGTCCTGGGCGTCTGCCACATCGCTCTGCAGAGCGTATTCAAGCAGGTTGGAAGCACCATCCCGGTCGAAATCATAATCAGGAGCCCGCTCGGAACTGGGAGTGGCGAAGGGGAAGCCGGAATCGTCCCCCAGACCTCCAAGAATCGCAAATCCCGCATAGGTGTCGATGAATTCCACCTGGAAAGACAGGGAGTAGGACCCCGTGTCCGTTGACGTTTGGCTGCTCACACTGGAACGAGCGATATTCAAGGTGGCGTCCAACGAGTCGCCGGGATTGAAGAAGAAGGGACCTAGTTCATAGTGGTTGTCCAGGGTGCCCAGAACGAACTGGTTACGATTGTTAATGGGCGTCTCGATCGGATAGGGAGGAAAGACAATTGCGTCCTCGCGGGCGACCGCGTAAAGGGGGCCAAAGAGGCCAGCGTCCACCACGAGTTCAGGTATGGCGAGAATCCCATAACCTCCGAAGAGGGGGGGGGCTTCGAGAATCGCTGCGGAAACGGCCAACACTTCTCCTGCATCGTATTTGTCCTGGATCCAGTCTTCGAAAGTCTGGCCGATGGCGAATTTATCTCCTATCGAGATGCTGATCCCGGGCGGCTCGATCAGGTCGATGCTGAAGGTGTCTCCTGGTTGCAGCCTTCCCAACAAGTCCGTCTCCGTCTCAAGGTAGGCGTTGGTGGGGAACCCCCAGTTCCGAACGCTGTCCGAGGTCCCGGCCAGTTCACCGGTGAAGATCTCGAGGCGATACTCTCCACCGCGCACGAGGAGGGAGAAGTCGGAGGGATCACCGAGAGCATCGCTGGCCTCCAGGAAGTGACGACCAACGTATTCCACCGTGAATATTGCCTCCGCATTCTCCGGGGTGAGGACGAACGTAGTGCCGATGAGGTCCTCACCGAAGGGGAGCGGGGGTTCAGGCTGGCCATCCTCATCGACAGCACCTTCGGTCGACAGGGTCAATTCGTCCCATAAGGTAATAGGAAACCGATCTTCGCCGGCGAGTGCCCCACTGGTAATCTCAAGGCGGTAGGTCTGTCCCGCTACCAGACACACTGGATCCTCGCTACCCAGGAGACGATTGGTCTCCAGAGTGAATTCGTCCGCGGCAACGACGCTCCCGGTAACCACGCCACCAGTTAAATCATTCGCACTCGGAAGCACGATCTCATTGCTATTAAGAAGGGGGATCTCAAGGAGGAAGGCATTCAAATTCTCGGAACCATCTTCGTCAACCCACTCCGGCACCGACCCGGTAACCACGAGACCGTCATCAATAACCTGCCCTTCCGGGATATGGGCATAATCACGAGAGTTTTCGATCACCTCTCCCTCCTGAACCCGCACGCCAATGTTGTCGATCGTGAGCCCTGTGAAGAAATCTTCGGTGGCATCACTTCTGAAGGTGAACTCGATGTGAACCTTATTCTCGCCAATGACCTCGGGTGGGACCTGAGCGGCCAAAGTAACGAATTGGGCGTCGAAGACGGTCATGTCGATGACAAGGGTAGGCCCTAGTTGCTCTATGGTCCCATTAGTGTTTTGAATGAAGCGGACAAACGCAGTGTCCCCGGCGCCGTCCGCATCCCGGATGGCCTCGAAGGTCAACTCCCCTCCCGGGAAGCCGACGAAGTCGAGGGGTGGTGAGAGCAGTGAGACATCGGAATCCGGTCCGTAAAATTCCTCATTCGTGGTCCACACGGTGTTCGAAGCTCCATCGCCATCGATGAGTTCGACCCGCACCCACTCGGTATTACCAAACGCGTCATTCACTTCCTGGGTCCAGCCCTCGTCGTCTTCAAAGTCGTCCTCAAAGATGACCTCTCCTACAGGGCTGCCGGAGCTCCAATTCTCGTCCGTCAGCGGTTCCCCTGTGACCCACTGCCATTCACCTTCCTCCTCGCTATCGCTCAGCCCGATCCACATCGAAGGCCACTCCCCTTCCGCCGTGTCCAAGCCAGCCGCGAGCAACTGCTCATTAACGAAATCAATCTTATCCTGGGTATTGAGGACGGCCAACCTTCCGCCTGCCGACTCTGCAGTATCCTGTGCCTGCTCCCAGGTATACCCCTCGTCCCGGCTCACTACCCTTAAGACCGAGATATCCCCTGAGTCCCCGAAACTGGTGACCGGATACTGAATCCCATCTTCCGTGCCTGCCAGACGGCCGCTAGTGAAGATCAGTTCGTAAATCTTTCCCTGTTCCAGGACATTATCCAGATTGAGGTCCGTCGCGATGGTGTTAAAGCATGAGAGACCAGTGACCGTGCCCCGAGCGATCGTATCCTGTGCATACGCAGTAGCCTCGATACCATCCCCATTGATATACTGGTTACCACGCATCGAGTACAAAAGAACGTCCGACTCCAGGGTGTTGTTCCCGCTCAGTCCACCCCACTTGAAGTCATAAAACGTGCGAGGGTCGAATTCCAGTGAGCCCTTCAAACCCCATTCCTCGTTGATATTCCTCCATCCCTGCGGAACCATGCCACGTCCAGAATAGGCGTCGGGAGTGACCAGGTGATCCACCGGGAAAATAAGTTCCCCGGGTTCCAGTGGAGAGCTGTTGGGAACAAGGGCAGGCAGGGCAAACTTGTATGGTCCCCAGGGGACGTCGAAGTAGTGCCGATCCAATTCCTGTTTGCCAGGTCCATAGGAGCGCAATGCCTGGTACTGGGTCACCTCGAAGTCATCCACAAGGCCCCCCAGAACGTTATACCAGACTACTACACTGTAGTCCTGCACATCAAAGATGGCAGAAACATCCCCATCCGTCCCACGGAGAATCTGGGTGAATCCAGAAGGAGGCGCGGAGACGAGTCTGAAGAGGTCCGACCGGAAGGGCTCCACTGATGCCGCCGGCGTTATGGATTGAATGGACCAGAACGATCCCTGGTCGTTGACCCCGTCACCATCGATATCGCCCTGCGCGATAAACCCGGTGGTTCCCAGAGGGCAGAAGAGGTTTGGACCGATAATTGAGAGCGACGGATGCCCACATCCCGAGAGTTCCCAAAACCCATCAACAAAGAACATGTTGGTCTCGCCTCCCAGAAAGAAAATCGTCTCGGGCCCGGTCTGCCGCCACGCCTTCGTGTTCTCGAAGGAGAGGTTCTGAGCCGGGGAGAGAGCGGGAGCTAGGAGCAGCGCGGCCGCGAGAAGGGACTTGGGTGTGTTCGTAGGCATGGGAACGGCCTCTTTTTTCGGTGCATATCGTCACATCTGCAAGCAGATTTTCGTAAACACGGTAGCCGCAACGTGGTGACAGGGGGTGTCAAACGTGCGGCATTCGTGACCCGGGGCCACAAGGGCCTGAAAATTGACTTTAAATCATACCCCGCATGAGGAGTTCTGCGTTGCTCGAATTCTTGGCCAGTTGCCTGAGCAGGGTCTCCAGGGCCTCGCCGATCGGGAGGGTGGCGAGGGCCCGCCGGATCTCGATAACCTTCTCCATTTCGTCCGGGTGGTAAAGCCGGTCATCGTTGCGGGTTCCACTCTGTGGAATATGAATGGCCGGGTAAATGCGGCTCTCGGCAAGTTCGCGATCAAGGAGGATCTCCATGTTACCGGTCCCCTTGAGCTCCTCGAAGATGATGTCATCCATGCGACTCTCGGTCTCGACGAGACAGGTTGCCACGATGGTGAGACTCCCCCCTTCTTCCACGTTCCGGGCGGCCCCGAAAAACTTGCGCGACCTCTGCAGGGCATTGGGACTGAGGCCCCCGGTGCCGACGGGTCCTCCTCCCCGCTGCGAATTGTTGTAGCCCCGGGCCAGCCGGGTCAGGCTGTCGAGGAGGATCACCACATCCTGCCCCAGTTCGACAAGCCTCCGGGCGCGTTCGAGGACCAGGTCTGAAACCTGGGCGTGACGCTTGGAAGATTCATCGAAGGTGGAGCTGAAGACTTCGGCATCGACCGTCTCCTCGAAGTCCGTCACTTCCTCGGGACGCTCATCAAGGAGAAGGACGATGAGCTTGGTCTCCGGATGATTGGCTGCGATGGATTTAGCGATCTCCTTCAGGAGGATGGTCTTGCCACCCCGGGGAGGCGCCACAATCAGTCCCCGCTGTCCCTTCCCGAGAGGAGCCACGATATCAATGAGCCTTACCGCCATGGCGGAGGGACGCTCCAGCACGAACCGGTCTTCCGGGAAAAGCGAGGTCAACTGATCAAAGGGCTTGGGGACACTGAACTCCTCCGTCGGCGCTCCCTCCACGGTGAGGACTTCGAGAGCGGAAAGATACTTGTCGCGGTCGCGGGGAGCACGCAGCTTGACTCTGATGCGCTGGCCGGCCCCCAGTCCGTGTTGCTTGAGGAGATTCCCTCCGATGTAGAAGTCATCGGGTGAAGTGCGGAAGCTACGCTTGGGATCACGCAACATGGCATAATTCTCCTTGGCCTGCTCCAGGATACCTTCCGCTTCAAGGGTTGTGCCATGCTTGGCATAGAAAGAGAGCAATTCGAAGATCAGCGCGCTCTTTCCGGCCGCGCTGTTGACCTTGATGGGATACTCGGCCGCAGTCTCCAGGAGAGAGGCGAGCGAATGCTCACGAAACTCGTTCACATCGATGCTCTCGGGAACATTGTAGGAAGGTTCCGGCTCGGGTTTCGGAGTGGTCTCCTCCCCGGACTGCTTTCCTTCCCGCGGCGGAGAAACACTGGCATCCCCGGATTCCATCCCCCCTGCCACGGCTTCCTCCGCGCTCTCCACCACCACTTCAAGTTCCCTTGCCTGCTGCTCCTCGTCCTCCCCTTCTTCCGCAGACCCGGCACTCTTCTTCGTTACCGTCTTCTTGGCGGACTTGAGAGTGGTGCTCTTCTTCCTGGCACTATCCTTCGTTTTACCGGCAGCCTTCTGGGCAGCAGTCTTTTTCCTGGGGCTTTTTTTCTTGGCAGCCATCGAGTCGGGATCGGGATCAAGATCAAGGGTCAAAAGGAAGCGGGAGATCTGGTGACGCAGAACCTCCTCCGGTCCTTCGTTCCAGAAGACCACATCCGCACGCCTCACCTTCTCCATGATGGGGAGTTGGGCGGCAAGAATGGCCTCCGCAAGGGTGTCGTCGTATCCGTTGCGGGATTTGAGGCGAACCAGCTGGGTCTCACGGGTGGTGGCGACCAGAAGAGCGCGCTCGTATCCAAAGTCGAATCCGCTTTCGAAGAGGAGCGGAACGTCCGCGACGAACAAGGGCGACAGGCCACTGGTAGCAGTTTCGCGATGTAACTCAAGACATTCCTCCCGCACCCGGGGATGCAGAATACTCTCCAGCACCTTGCGGCCCTCCCGGTCGCGGAAAACCAGCTCACGCAGCCGGGAGCGGTCCAGTCCCCCCGCCCCCTCTCCCTCCACCTCCCTGCCAAGGGCGGCAACGATTTCAGCTCCAAGTTCCTCATTCGTCAGCAGGCGGCTCACAGACGCATCACAATCAAAGAGGACTGCTGCAGGAACGAGCTCCTGCAGGATCCACCCAAAGGTGGATTTCCCGGTGGCCACACCACCCGTCAGCGCAAAGGAGTGCATGGGAGGATTTCCGATCTCTGTGCTCAAGATTACAGCATACTCTCTGAATTCTGGAATCTGAAACTGCGGAATATAGCGGGCGCTCACCGGAGCCCGAAAAAAAGCCCGACAGTTGAAACTGCCGGGCTCTTGAAAACGATTCGCTGGCTCGGGACTAAAGCGGCGGAAGCACCCCGCCACCACCGCCGCCGAGGTCGGTGCTGATCGGATCAACCGGATTACCACTGGGATCCACCTCGTTGGGCTTGCGGTAGTTCTTGCCAGCAGCATCAATGATGTTGGCGGTCACGAAGATGATCAGGTTGCTCTTGATGTGGCTCTGGGCGTCGCTCTTGAAGAGGCGCCCGATAAGCGGAATGTCGCTTAGCACGGGCACACCGTCCTCCACATCCTGCACATCCTCACGCATCAGACCACCGACGGCCACAGTATGACCGTCGTAAATAGTGACACCGGTGCTGACCCGGCGACTGGAGAAGACGGGCATCTCAATGCGGTTCTCGGTAATGGTCACGGTGACCGGATTGCCGAAAGCATCCGTGGCTGGCGAGGTGATCGGGCTGCCGTAGTTGATGAAGCCCTCAAACTCGACGATCTCCGGGGCAAAGCGCAGGTCGATAACGTATTCATTGGGGCCGAGGTTGGGCTCGATCTCCAGGGTGACACCCGTGTTGCGGGTCTCAAAGGCCGTGGGAGTGGCCGGGGTAACCGGAAAGCCTCCGGCACCACCACCACCACCGCCACCAATGCCGAAGTTGCCTCCGCCGCCGCCACCAAAGCCGCCGCCAACCTGGTTGGGCAGTTCCGGCGGCTCATACTCGGTGGGATAAATGAACTCCCGGATGATCTCGATGGTGGCCTTCTGTCCCGGACGGGCCGTTACACTGGGTGCGGTCATGATATCGGTGCCCTTCTTCTGGGCCAGACCCCTCATGATCATCTGAACCTGGCCGCTGTTGAAGAGGCCGGTGAGACTCAGGATGCCCGGAGCGGGGCGGTTGACCTGGGCGCTCCGGTTCGGATTGTTGAGGATCGCATCAACGTTGTTGCGGGTCACCGCGGTATCCCCGCTTCGATTCGATGCCGTCACAATATTGTTCACGGCCTGATTGCTGGCCGCCGGGATACCCGGAATATTGGTAAAGGCCACCGGACTGATGAAGTCGGTACCGGTGCGGACCTGACCGTTGCCCTGGGTGCCACCGCCTACAAAGAGCTCCTCGGAAATCACTCCGCCAAGACCGAAGGGAGTCACGATCCAGTCAAAGCTCAGCTCGTCGGAGTTCTCCTGGGAAATCTCCACGAACTTGGTGGTGATCCTGATCATCTTGGGCGTGCCACCGAGAATATCCTCCACCAGCTGGTCCACGAGGTCGAGGTTCTGTGGAGTATTACTTACAATGAGGGTAGAGGTGCTCGGGATGTACTGGGCAGAGGATCCGGGCGGGAAGTCGATGCCGGATTCCTTGAGGATCTCCAGGAGGGGCCGACGCGGCGCAAGCGAGCGATTACCGAGACCGCCGTCATCACCGGCAAAAGGATCTACTTCAGCAGCGCCGTCACCGTCGCCACCACCCGTTCCAATGTCATTGAGGAAAGTGGGCGGCACTTTCCACTTGCGGGTGAGGACATCCTCGCCCTCCACCGAACCAATTGGCAGGAGAGTCACCGCAAAATCGTCAACCTTGTAGCGCAGGCGGGCCTGCTCACAGATATACTGGAGCACATTGGCGAGCGGAACATTGCGGAGCTTGAGCTCCTTCACCCGGGCCGAGCCCGGATCAATGGCACCGAGACCGCCTTCCACGTCAAGTTCAGCATCAGCCACTCCCCCGCCGATACGCGGCTTGCGGATCACGAAGTTGATCCCTTTCTTGAGCGGATCGAGTTCCCACTTGTCGAGTTCCTGGGCCCGCTGACGGAGGAAATCGATCGCCTCCTCCACGGTGGTGTCGTCGAAGTCGACCACCGGGATAATCATGTTCTTGAGCTTGAACTCGATGTTCACACCGATCGCCGAGGGACGCAGGCCAAGTCCGACGATACTGCCGTCAAGTTCAATCGGCGGGGGCACGGCCATCTCCCAGGCCTTGTCTACTTCAGCCAGCATGCGGGCACGCGCTTCGTCATATGCGGAACGGTAGTGATCGGACTTCAGTTGGTGAATACCCTCCATCCCCCGCCGCGCGGCAGAGTTGTAGGGGTCGACCTGCAATGCCTTCTGGTACTCGCGGAGGGCATCATCGTAGAGTCCGAGATTCTTGAAGCCTTCCGCAGTATAGAGAAAGCGCCGCACCTTATCCACGTTGGTGGTGTGGTCATAGGAGAGCGCCGGGTTGGTCCGGATGGGATCATCAAGGTATTCAATCTCCTGGCGAGCCCGCTGGTTGTTGGGATCGATGGAAAGAACCTGGTTCAGTTTCTCCCGCGCCTCCGCATACTTGCCGGTGCGACGGTACTGCTGCGAAAGTGCCACGGTGGCGTCGGCAAGGTGAGCTTCCAGAGCGCGGCGGCGTTCCGCGGTGGCGAACCCTCCCGGAAGGATGCCCAGGGCTTCGTTATAACTCGTGACGGCGGTTTCGTAGTCTCCCTTCTGGTAGGCCTCGCGGCCCGACTCAAGAAGTTCTTCCGCCTGTCGCACTTTCTCTGCTCGACGCATCATCTCTCGCTTGGCCAGGTCGCTTTGGGCGAAGGCGACAGTTGGCGCGAGGGTGAGCAGGCCGAGGGACAGGGTGAGTACGCGAGCCGTGCGATTGGTTAAGTGCTTCGCTATTTGCATGGTGTGATAGGCGAGTTCTTGTCAGTTCCAGCTTCTTTGTGAAGCTTTTTTTCTCTTGGATAGTCCAGAAAGAGTAACATCTCAGAGTTGACGGATCGGTCTTAATTTGCCGGGGTGGAGGGTTCGAGGTCCATGAATTTGGTCTCCCCATCCTCTTCCCACTCGACAATGGCAGCCCCAGCATCGCTGACTCCGGCAAAGGTATAGGGTTTTTCGGCTGCATCCGGGTCAAACGGCAGGGCAAAACGGCTGCGCTCTTCAATCTGGAGCTCCTTGGCCTCCTCCCCGATCGCCGCCAGGACAAGCACTGCCGTCCAGTCCTTGACGATCACCCCGTTGCGCGACCCCTTCTTGAGTTCGACAATATCGCCCTTTTTCGCCCCGGCCACATCCTCCAAGGTAGCGAAATTGGCGGTTTGCATGACCCCTGTTCCGGGATTCTTAAAAGTCCGTTGCTCGATTTTCTTGAATTCATACCGCATTTGGGCCCCGCCCTTGCTGTATACGTTTGAGTCCGTTCCCTTCCCGGGTTGAATATTATCCGAGGAGGTTCTGGCTCTCTTCTTGTTCACGATCTCCTCGTGGTTGAACTTGAAAGTATCCGCATCCTTAATCTTTCCCACCGTGCTGTCAGAGGAGTAGGTCAGCAAGAACTCCCGCTTCTTCAACCGCTCGCACTGCAACTTCGCGATGAGGGACGGGAAGCTCTTCGGATCATTGGGATCGGTCTTGGCATCAAATTCCTCGCGGTTGGCAAAACCGTCACCATCCTGATCGAGGCTGGGTGAGTTATCCCAACCCGGATCAATCCGGTGATCAATCCACCACTGGTTCGGAATAGGATCATGCACCATCTCATAGTCAGGATCACCCAGGTCTATCGGAGTCGTGATGTTCTCCTTGAGGAACAGTGGAGTTCCAACGAAGTTTTCGATCTCGCGCTTCTCTGAGGTAACAGGTCCCTCCAGAGTGACCTTGCTCCCGATCTCAGAAGTGGCTGCCTTGTACAAATCTTCGCTGGGATTCCGGGGCGCCTTCGCCTTGACTAGCCCGTCCCCTTCTGGAAAATCCTTCTCAACCTTTCCTTTGGCCATCAGGACCATTGCCCCGAGCCCCAGGGCGAGAAGCAGGGAAAAGATAAGAGCAGCCTTGTCGTAGCTTTCGGAAAGGTTTGCCATGAAATCAGTTCGTTAATTTGTCTGTTTGAAAGTGCAGGTGATTCGATGAGAAGATACGGAAGGAAGTTCCGGACCTGAACAGGCTACTTCAGGGACGTTTTTTTCCATCCTTCCCGTCATCCTTGGCCTTGAAGAGAACGATATCGACCTCAAGCAGGACATTGATCTGTTCGGCCCCGAGGACCTGGCCGAGAATGCGCCTCCCTTCTGCCGCTTCAACGGCAGGCCCGGGATCAACCGGGGCCGCGCGATCAGCGGGATCGCCGGAATCGTCCGCCGGCAGATTGTCCCCGAAGGCCGGGAAATCCTCGTCTCTTGGTTCG
>DMYM01000169.1:5239-5413 GCA_003483645.1 Verrucomicrobiales bacterium | reverse complement strand
GGGGTCCTGAAAGATCATGGAGATCCGTTTACCACGAATGCCACGCAACTCTCTCTCGGAGCCCTTGAGGAGATCGATCCCGTCGAAGATGGCTTCCCCGGAGTGGATCTTGCCCGGTGGTTGGGGAATGAGGCCAAGGAGCGAGTAGCAGGTCACGCTCTTGCCCGATCCGGA
>DMYM01000169.1:0-4934 GCA_003483645.1 Verrucomicrobiales bacterium | reverse complement strand
GGTCACGCTCTTGCCCGATCCGGATTCACCCACGATCCCGATGGTCTGTCCGGTCTCCAGGGAGAAGGAGACGCCTTCCACCGCGTGCACGACTCCCGTACGCGTATGAAACCGGGTGGTGAGATTGCGGACGTCGAGAAGCGGCATGAGGGAAGCCTGCACCTTGATCGTTGGGGGATCAACGATCAAGGTACGGCGGAAGGGTGATCGCTGGAGGTCCTGAAGGAACCAGGGCGAAGTCCTGAAAATACTCCGAGAGGCTACATTTCGGGCTTGCGGCGCGATCGTGCCGAGAAGTTGATAGGCAGGCCGAGGGAAGAGGTTTCCTCGCGCAGCGTATTCTCGAGGTAGGACTGGTAGGAGTCTGCGAGGAGGCGCTTGTCGTTGACGAAGAGAATATAACGAGGCACCGGAATGGCAGCGTAGCGCTCGTTCACGGCAGCGGTGGCGTAGAGAATCTTCAGTCGCTTGCGATGGCGCTTGCTGGCGGGAGGAGGATTGCGGCGGAGAGCGTTGGCAAGGAGGCGGTTCAGTTCTCCCGTTCCGATGACGTTCTGTGCGTCCTCACGCACTTTGCGGATAGAGCCGAATATACGGTCAAGTTCCTGTTTCTCCCGGGCGGAGACGCAGATGAAGGGAGCGTAATGGAGAAAGAAGAGTTCCGTTCGGATGGCCTCCTCGGCTTCTTCCATGCGCGCTCGCTTGGGAGCGTCCGGGTGGTAGAGATCCCACTTGTTGGCGATGATGATGCAGGGCTTCTGCTCGCGTTGCACGAGGCGGGCAATCTTGCGATCCTGGGCGAAGATACCGGCAGAGAGATCGACCACCAGGAGGCAGAGGTCTGCCCGGCGGATAGAGCGTTCCGCGCGCATGGCGGAGAAGACCTCCACAGAAGTGTCCATACGGGAGCGCTGGCGCAGACCAGCAGTATCGATAAGGGTGTGGCGTTCTCCAGCGCGGTCGTAGGGAATGTCCACCGCGTCCCGGGTAGTGCCGGCCACTTCCGAGACGATCGTTCGCTCGTCATCAAGGATGGCGTTGACGAGCGAGGACTTGCCGGCGTTGGGTTTGCCGATCACCACGATCTTGAGACCTGTGACCCGGGCGGCTTCCTCGGCCTCACGGGCGGATTCAGTGAAGGGGGTGAGGCGGGTATCCAGTTCGGTCAGGAGAGCCTTGAAGTTGCGGCCGTGCGCGGCCGAGACGGAAAGACCTGCACCCAGACCGAGTCGAGCAAAGTCTCCAGCAATGTGGTCGAGTTCTTCGTGGTCAGCCTTGTTGAGGACGAGGCAGACCTTTTTCGCGGCCTTGCGAAGTTGCTGTGCGATGGACTCGTCGACCGGAGTCAGTCCCTCGCGGGCATCGACGAGGAAAAGAATGATTTCCGCGGTGTCCATGGCGATCTGTGCCTCAGTGCTGACGGCCTCAGCGAAGTCCGCGTCGACCAGGGCTCCGATGCCCCCGGTATCGACCAGATCACAGGGTACGTCAGTGAGGGTGCACGGAGCGGAGACGCGGTCGCGTGTGACGCCTGGCTGATCATGCACGATGGAGATGGTGCGGCCTGCCAGGCGATTGAAGAGAGCGGACTTGCCCACGTTGGGACGTCCCACGAGGGCGACCACGGGCTTACGGGTCTGGCTGGCCATGTTCCTGTTCGGTTGTGCGTTTCAATTCACCCTGGTGGAGTTGTTCGATGCCCTGGCGGATATTGACGGAGGTGGCGAGGACGAGGAAGAAGGCGGTCACGGTGGTGGGATAAATCGGGTTGAGGGGGATGATCTTTAGTCCGGTCCAGGCCACTGTGACCATGAGAAGAGCGGTGCAGATCTGCCCGGTCCAGTGGGGTTGGATCTCCACCCGGTGTTCGAGGAAACGCAGCACGGCGATGCCGCCCCATACGACAGCATCGCGGACGATGACAAGTCCGACGAACCAAATAGGGATGGCCCAGCCGTCTCCCCAGGGCAAAATGGAGAGGATGATGATGGCGGTGAGGATGAGGAGTTTGTCGGCGATGGGGTCAAGGACCGCGCCCAGATGTGTATGCTGGTTGCAGCGGCGGGCGATGATGCCGTCGGCCAGGTCGGTGAGGGCCGCTACCACGAAAACAGTGACTGCCCACCAGTGGTAGGCCTCGACCGGGGCGCCGTCTTCCACGCTCACCCCGTAGTAGACCGCGAGGACCGCGAAGACCGGAACGAGAAGGGTCCGGAGGAGGGTCAGATAGGTGGCCGGGGTCACGGTAGGCTCGACCATAGAGGCAGGAGCGACGAGTGGCGAGTGGGGATTGGTTGCAGGAGAACCCCTCGCTCCTTGCTCCTTGCGGTCCACTGATCCACTCTTCTGGCGTGAGCGGGACTGATGTCAGGGCGGCTTTGGCAGAGGCTGAGGTGGTGCCGTCGAAGAAACTGGGCCAGAACTTCCTAACAGATCCTAACACCGCCCGCTGGATCGTGGATCAATTGCAGCCTGAACCGGGAGACTTCGTAGTAGAGGTGGGACCCGGCACGGGAGCTTTGAGCGAGGCTTTGGTCGGGCGGGTGCGCCGACTGCTCCTGGTGGAATACGACCGGCGGCTTGCGGCGTGGCTGAAGGAACGATTTGCGGGTGAGGATACGGTGGAGGTGGTGCATGCCGACGGGGCACGCTTTGACCTGCGACCCCTCTTCAAGGAGCGCCCGGTCAAGTTTCTGGGCAACCTGCCTTACTCAGCGGGTGGGGCGATCCTCCGCAATTTCCTGCAGCGGCCTTCCCCGGTCTCGCGGGCTGTTCTCATGCTGCAGAAGGAGGTGATCGACCGTATTCTGGCGGTGCCGCGGACCAAGAACTACGGGGTGCTGGCCCTGCGCATGCAGAGTGAGTGGTTGAGCACGCCGCTGAAGACCATCGGTCCGGAGGTTTTCTATCCACGTCCGACCATCAATTCCACCGTGATGGCGGTGGAGCCCCGGGGCGACGATCTGCCGGTCTACGATGCACGGCTCTTTGACGAACTGGTGCGGCGGGGATTCGCGCAGCGACGCAAGCAGCTGCGCAAGGCTCTGCCACCGGAACCAGAATGGACTGCGGCGGCAGCGGCGCTGGGGGTGGCGGAGACGGTTCGGGCGGAAGAGTTGAGCCTCAGGCAGTGGGTGGATCTGTGCCGACACTACGATCTTCACCCCTTGAGCGGGATTCCGCAGCGCGGCGATGAGGTATTTGACGTGGTGAATGAAGACGACGAGGTGGTCAGGCAGGAGCAGCGGGGGGTGGTGCATCAGCGCAATCTGCTTCACCGCGCCATTCACGCTTTTATCTTCAATAAAGGCGGGGAGGTGTTCCTCCAGAAGCGGTCGCGATTGAAGGATGTTCATCCCGGAACCTGGGATTCGAGCGTGGCAGGGCACCTCAATGCCGGGGAAGATTACGAAGCCTGTGCGGTGCGTGAGTTGGAGGAAGAGGCGGGGCAGAAGGGGGCTGAGCTCAAACTGTTGGCAACCCTGCCCCCCACGGTGGAAACCGGCTGGGAGTTTGTCCATCTCTTCGAGCTCCGGCAGACGAATACCATTCGTTTCCCCTGCTCGGAAGTGGATGCGGGCCTGTGGTTGTCCCCCGATGAGGTAAATCGCTGGATTGCGAGGCGTCCGCAGGACTTTGCGAGCGGATTTCTGGAGTGCTGGAAGGTTTGGAGCGCGGTTCCGTAGTTGCCAGCGGGGGCAAGGGAGGCGAGACTGCGCTCGCGGTGATTTCAGTCAGACCAGCCAGAGAACGAAGCTTTGCTATCGCGGTGGTCGCCGCGCTGGCACTGCACTTCGTGGCCTTCGGTGCGATGGTGGGCACCACCATGGTCGATATTCTGATTGCGGAGGAGGAAGAGCCCAAACTTCCCGAGCTGCCGCGTCCGGATGATCCGGACGAGTTTGAGGATGCTGTGGTCGAACTGGATGCGGCGGCCCTGCTCGCCCTGCGCGAAGAGCCGGGACCGGAGGAGGCGGCCGAAACCGGGGAGCCTGTCAGGATCGATCCGATCGAGAACGATCCCATCGGCTATGCCAAGACCAGTCCGGACCAGGAATCTGAAGAGACTCCCGAGGGGGCGATTCTGATCGGTGAACGGAACACCCTGGCGGCTGCCGAGCTGGCGCCCGTCAAGGAGAATGGACCCGAGTTGCCGACCCAGAAAGGGGAAGATCCCCTGCGCAACGAGCGCGACCTGTTCAACTCCGATTTCTCTCCGGGTGAGGAGGAGGGCAGGGCGGCTCCGGAGAATGTGGACCCGGAGGAGGTGGCAGGCGATCCCGCAGCGGCCGCCGGGAATCCAAACACTCCGGTCGAAACCGGTCAACCTGTGCAGGAGCAGGGCAGGGCGAAGGAAGATTTGCTGGAGAGCAGGGATACGGTGGAGGTGCCGGTCGAGGAAGGTGTGCAGGAGGAGAAGGAAGAAACGCTCCCGAGGAGAAAGGAGAACGAGCGCGAGGCCGAGGTGACCAGGAAAGGGGAGAACGGGCAAAGTCAGGAACCGATCAGAGAGCAGATGAAGAATGGCGGTTTTCGGACGGAGTCCAGGAAGACGAGGATGGAGGGGACGATCAGTCGCCAGGGACGGAGTTCCCTCAAGGTTGAAGCCACTGCGCTCGGAAAATACAAGGCCCGCGTGAACCGCATGATCGAGACCGAGTGGCAGCGGCGCTGCGTGATGCACCGGGATCACGTGCTGCCGGGGATCCTCACCCTCCGGTTTTATGTCGATAAGGACGGCAAGGTGTCCGGTTTGCGCTACCTCGACGTCTTCCAAGCCAGTGCGATGCAGAAGGGTTTCACCATGAAGGCTGTGCAGCAGCCCCGGTTACCGGTCATGCCCGAGGAGGTGATCAAGGAGCTCGAGGGTGAACCACTGGAGTTTCACATCAACTTCCGTTTCTAACATGTTGCGGGAGGCCTCTTACACCCTG
>DMYM01000034.1:3267-3695 GCA_003483645.1 Verrucomicrobiales bacterium | reverse complement strand
TGGGTTCCAACATGCAGCGCCAGGGCGTGCCCCTACTCGTTTCGGAGGCGCCCTTCGTGGGGACCGGGCTGGAAGAGAAAGCCGCCCGTGATTCGCGTGCGGTGGTGGTGGCGGAAGCCGACGGGGTGGTGGCGGCGTCCACCGCGGAGCATATCGTGACCACCAAGGACGGGGCGTTGCCAGTCTCGGACGAGCGCTTTCTGAGTGACCCTGAGTCGATCAAGACTAAGCCGGACAAGGGGATCTTCAACTATCCACTGCGCAAATTCATGCGTTCGAATGCGGGTACCTGCATCAACCAGAGGCCCCTGGTGAATTCCGGCGACAAGATCAAGAACGGCCAGATCATTGCAGATGGACCCAACACCGACGACGGAGAGCTCGCTCTCGGTCGCAACGTGCTGGTGGCCTTCATGCCCTGGAACGGC
>DMYM01000034.1:912-2952 GCA_003483645.1 Verrucomicrobiales bacterium | reverse complement strand
TTCATGCCCTGGAACGGCTACAACTTCGAGGACGCCATCGTGATTTCCGAGCGCCTGGTGAAGGAGGATGTCTATACGTCCATCCACATCAGCGAGTTCGACGTGGCGGCCCGGGACACCAAGCTCGGACCGGAGGAGATCACCCGTGACATTCCGAACGTGGGTGAAGAGGCCCTCAGGAACCTTGACCACGATGGGATCGTGCGCATCGGGGCGGAGGTGAGGCCCGGCGACATCCTGGTGGGCAAGATCACGCCCAAGAGCGAGACTGAACTCGCTCCGGAAGAGCGTCTCCTGCGTGCGATCTTTGGTGAGAAGGCCGCGGATGTGAAGGACACCTCCCTGCGGGTTCCCTCGGGTTGCACCGGGATCGTACAGGACATCCGGATCTCCACGCATGGAGTAGCCCGGCGCCGGTCGGAGGATGTTAATCCGGCCGAGATGAAGAAGCAGCTCAAGAAGATCAACGACGATTACAAGAAGAAGAAGGACCAGCTCACCGATCAGCTGACCGAGAAGCTGTCCGATATTCTTCTCGGGGAGAAGATTCCCCTCGATGTGGTCAACGCCCAGAGTGGCGAGATCATCATCCCGGCCAACCGGAAAATCACCAAGACCCTCCTGCGCAAGCTGGCTGCGGTTTACGATCACATTGAGATCGACCCTAGCCCGATCCGGAACAAGATCCTTGAGATCATCAGTTCGTTCGAAGGCCGTTTCGGCGAACTGGACGCCGACCGGGAACGCCGCCTCGACCAGATCGAGAGCGGGGACGAGATCGATCCGGGTGTAATCAAGGAGGTGAAGGTCTTCGTGAGCGCCAAACGGAAACTCTCGGTGGGTGACAAGATGGCCGGACGCCACGGTAACAAGGGTGTGGTGGCCGTCATTGTGCCGGAAATGGACATGCCCTACCTTGCTGACGGGACGCCCGTGGACATCTGTCTCAACCCGCTTGGCGTGCCCTCACGGATGAATGTGGGGCAGGTGCTTGAAACCCACCTCGGAGTGGCCGCCAAGGCTCTCGGCTTCACGGTGGCGACCCCGATTTTCGACGGGATTCCGGAGGACAAGATCTGGGAATACATGTCGGAGGCCAAAAGGGTGGACGGGACTCGGATCGTGGGCGATGGCACCGAGAAGGCCCGTGAACGCAGGTCCGATGAGCCGGTGGGCCCGGGATTTACCTGGATCGGTGACGGCAAGGACGGATCGGTCGGCGGTAAGAGCACGCTCTATGACGGCAGGACCGGGGAGGCCTTTCACCAGCCGGTCGTGGTTGGCCAGATTTACATGCTCAAGCTCGGGCACCTGGTTGCTGATAAGATCCACGCCCGCGCGGTCGGCCCCTACAGCCTGGTCACCCAGCAGCCGCTGGGAGGAAAGGCGCAGTATGGCGGCCAGCGCTTCGGGGAGATGGAGGTCTGGGCCCTGGAAGCCTACGGGGCGGCCTACACCTTGCAGGAGCTTCTCACCGTGAAGTCCGACGATGTGCAGGGACGCACCCGGATCTACGAGGCGATCGTCAAGGGCGACAACAGCCTGGAGGCCGGCACGCCGGAATCCTTCAACGTGTTGATCAAGGAAATGCAGTCGCTCGGCCTCGACGTGCGGCCTGGTCGCAGCGGTGCCAAGGTGACCGAGGGTGGCGACTTCAACCTCGACGACCTCACCATCTGAACCCTGGAATCGAACCTGAAACCAACAACTTTACAAAATCATGAGTGTTGAAACCAATTTGCGTGAACTCTACGGGGTCGACGAAAAGCCGGAAGCCTTTAACTATGTTTCCATCACGGTCTCTTCCCCGGATGTGATCCGGTCGTGGAGCCGGGGCGAGGTAAAGAATCCGGAGACGATCAATTACCGGACCTTCAAGCCCGAGAAGGGGGGTCTCTTCTGCGAGCGAATCTTCGGACCGACCCGGGACTGGGAGTGCGCCTGCGGAAAGTACAAGCGCATCAAGCACAAGGGCGTGATCTGTGACCGTTGCGGGGTGGAGGTGACTCTTTCCCGCGTGCGCCGCGAGCGCATGGGCCA
>DMYM01000034.1:0-597 GCA_003483645.1 Verrucomicrobiales bacterium | reverse complement strand
CGCGAGCGCATGGGCCACATCGAACTGGCGGTGCCCGTGACCCACATCTGGTTCTACAAGTGCATGCCCAGTCGCATCGGTCTCATGCTGGACATGAGCGCGCGTGATCTTGAGCGCGTGATCTACTACGAGGACTACATGGTCACTGACCCGGGCAAGACCCCGCTTGAGCGCGGTCAGTTGCTCCCGGAGTCCAAGCTTCGCGATGCGGAGGAGGACTACGGGGAGGACAGCTTCCGGGCGGCAATGGGAGCGGAGGCCATCCGTGATCTCCTCAGCCAGTGCGTCCTGGATGAGATCATCGTGGAACTTGAGGAGGCGATGGAGAGCACCCGCTCAAAGCAGACCCGCAAGAAACTGGCCAAGCGCCTCAAGCTGGCTCGGGGATTCCTGAACTCCACTACGCGCCCCGAGTGGATGATAATGACGGTTCTGCCGGTCATTCCGCCGGACCTGCGTCCGCTGGTTCCGCTGGAAGGCGGCCGTTTTGCGACCTCCGACCTGAACGATCTCTACCGCCGGGTCATCAACCGGAACAATCGCCTCAAGAATCTTCTCCAGCTCAAGACCCCGGAGGTCATCATCCGCAACGAGAAG
>DMYM01000140.1 GCA_003483645.1 Verrucomicrobiales bacterium | reverse complement strand
AGTGGAAGATCGTCTCCATGTACCGCCGGGATCAACCCCGCAAATGGGAACTCTACGACATGGAGGCCGACCGGACCGAATTGAACAACCTCGCTCAGAAGATGCCCGGGAAACTCAAATCCATGGTCGCGAACTGGCAGTCCTGGGCCGACCGGATCGGGGTGCAGCCGTGGCCCATTCCCAGATACAACCCGAAGAAAGCGAAGTAGCGGCGTGGCTTTCTCCAGAACCTTCCCTCCATGCGCTTCCTCCTCCCCGTCATCACGATCCTGGCCCTGGGGTCCCTCCAGGTTGAGAGCAAACCACACGTTCTCTTCATCGCAATCGACGACCTGAACGACTACATCTCCCCGCTCGACAACCATCCCGGAGTGCAGACCCCGCATTTTGAACGCCTTGCCCGGCGCTCGGTCAACTTCGCCAATGCCCACTGTGCCGCCCCGGTCTGTCACGCTTCGCGGGTGGCCATCATGACGGGGGTGCATCCCACCCGCTCGGGGATTTATCGCAACATGTTCGGAGCCCGTGGGCCCCGCTGGCGCCACGAATCCAGGATCCTGGAGAAGGCCGTAGTCCTTTCCCAGCACTTCCGCGATCACGGCTACCGCGCGGTGGGAGGCGGCAAAATCTTCCATACCCTGCAGTGGACCCCACACGACTCCCAGAACGACCCGGAGGCCTGGGACGACTACCGCGGCGATCCCAATAACCCTATCGCTCCGGACTGGCCACGCCCGGAACTGGTGCCTGACGACAAGGCCGGCCTTACCAAGGGACGACCGCTGGGCGGACACTCGCAACTCTTCGGCGCTGCGCCTCTCGAACTGCCCGACGAGAAGACCGGTGACCACATGGTGGTCGACTGGGCCATCGAGCAGATGAAGTCCGTGAAGAAGGGGCCTCTCTTCATGGCTGTCGGGCTCTTCCGCCCCCATATCCCCTGGGAGGTGCCCCGGAAGTGGTTCGACAAGTATCCCCTCGAGGACGTCAAGCTGCCTCCCCACCGCGAAGACGACCTGTCAGATGCCCATCACCACGGGCGGACCCACTGGCACAAGTGGGTGGTCGAGAACGGGCAGTGGGAAAAGCTCATGCAGGGCTACCTTGCCAGCATTACCTACGTTGATCACCAGCTCGGGCGCCTGCTCGATGCCCTTGATGCCACCCCTGCCATGAAGGGCAACACCATCATCGTGCTCTGGAGCGACCATGGATTCCACATCGGCGAAAAGGCCAACTGGGAAAAGTTCGCCCTGTGGGACCAGACCACCCGCGTGCCCCTCTTCATCCACGCTCCCGGAGTGAGCAGGGATGGCGCCAGGACAAGGCAGCCTGCCACCCTCACTGATGTCTATCCAACGCTCTGTGAACTGGCCGGGCTGCCCATCCCGGAACAGTGCGATGGACTCTCCCTCGTAGCCCAGCTCAAGGACCCGGGCACCAGGCGTGATCGCCCCGCTCTCTGCTCCTTCCAGTTCTGGAACGAGAAGGCCCCTTCCCATGGAGTGGCTGACGAACGCTACCGCTTTATCCGCTATGGCAACGGCTTCGAGGAGCTCTACGACCTGAAGAATGATCCGCACGAGTATGAGAACCTCATCGATGACTCGAAGCTCGCTTCCGTGAAGACGCGTCTGGCCCAGGGCATTCCGGCGAATCCGGCGCCCCTTGCTGTCCTGCCCAAGGACTCCCCGCATCACCGGGCCAACCAGGGGAAAAAGTAAAGCTACTACTAGAGGTGAGAATCACCCGATGAACCGACCTCCTTCCCTCGCCCTCTGCCTCAGCGTGGCCGCTTTAGTTCTGATTGCTACCTTCCCTGGTCTTGTTCCCGCCGATCAGCTCCCACCACAGAAACCTCCTTCGCTCCTGGCAGGAGCTGTCGTTGTTGACGTCACTCCGCAGAAGTTTCCCGTCATCGTGAACGGCAGCATGGTCAGCCGCACGGCAGACAAGGTAAAGACCTCCTTAAGTGCACGCGGACTGGCGATTTCCGATGGCGAGACCACGGTCGTCTTGGTGGTTGTCGATAGTTGCATGATGCCCCGCCCTCTTCTCGATGAGGTGAAACAGAAGGCCTCCGCGCTCACCGGCATTCCCGCCGACCGCATGTTGATCTCGGCCACCCACACCCACTCCGCTGGTTCCTGCATGGGCGCCCTTGGCACCCCGCCGGACCCCAACTACGTCCCCTTTCTCAAGTCGCGCCTCCTCGACACAATCGTCGCGGCATCGAAGTCACTCCAGCCAGCTCAAATCGGATTTGCGAGCACAAGCGCTCCGGAATTCACCGCGCTGCGCCGCTGGATCCACCGTCCCGACCGGATCGGAACTGATCCCTTTGGCAATCCCACTCTGCGGGCCAACATGCATACCGCCCGCGATCTCAATGCCGTGACCGGCGAGTCAGGACCAGAGGACCCCGAACTCTCCCTGATTTCAGTCCAAACTCACGCCGGAGAACCTCTCGCTGTTCTCGCCAATTTCTCCATGCACTACTTTGGCGGCGAGCAAGGAATTAGCGCCGACTACTTCGGCCTCTTTTGCGATGGCTTGAAGGAACGCCTCGCTCCGAAGAGCAAGTTCGTCAGCATTATGTCGCACGGATGCAGCGGCGACATCTGGCGCCGGGACTACGCAAAACCCGAAAGCTGGGAGAAACTTTCTAAGATTGAAGACTATGCCCGGGGGCTCGTGCAGAAGGCCACCGATACGCTCAAGGGCATCACGTATCGCGCTGACGTAGACATCGCCATGGCGGAACAGCGGATGACTCTGAAGTACCGCGTTCCCGACAAACAACGCCTCGGGTGGGCCCAGCGCGTAGTCGAAAAGATGGGCGATCGCCTCCCTAAGACTCAAGAGGAAATCTATGCGCGCGAACAGATCATCCTCCACGAACGTCAGGAGACGGAGGTTGTCACTCAAGCGCTTCGCATTGGCGACATCGCAATCGCCACCACGCCCACCGAGACCTACGCGATTACCGGCCTCAAAATCAAAGCGCACAGTCCCCTCAAAAACACGATGGTTATCGAGCTCGCGAACGGCGGAGACGGATACATCCCGCCACTCGAACAACATTTCTTTGGCGGTTACAATACCTGGGCCGCACGCTCGGCTGGTCTCGAGGTGATGGCAGAACCCAGAATCACCGAATCCTGCCACCTGCTCCTGGAGAAAGTCTGCAAGCGACCTCGCCGACAACCTGTGCAAAGCCGCGGACCCGCCGCCGAGGCGATCGCCAAGCTGAAACCACACAGCTGGTATCGCCTCGACGAATTTGCCGGTCCCCGCGCTCTTGATTCGTCTCCCAATCAACACGACGGTATCTTCGAATCGCACGTGACTTACTATCTGACCGGACCCCGCTCCGACCAATTCTGCCAAGGTGGCGAAGCAAATCGTGCCGCCATGTTTGCGGGCGGAAGACTCCGCGCCCACCGCATGGACAACAAGGGAGCCTGGTCAGTCTCGCTCTGGGCCTGGAATGGCATGCCTGCCAACGCCCGGGAGGTGACCGGTTGGATCCTCTCCCGAGGTCACGATCACGGACAAACCGCCGACAGCATTCAGCTCGGTCTCGATGAGGAAGGACACCTAGCCCTCCAGTTTGGATCACAGAGCGATCCTCTCAGCCTCCTCCCAGGCCGTTCCCAACTCGCGCGCTGGCAGTGGCACCATGTTGCCCTAGTCTGTGACGGAAAAACTGTCCGCGCCTATCTCAATGGAAAGGAAGAAATGAGTGCGGATCTCCCTGGCGAATCCGCC
>DMYM01000049.1 GCA_003483645.1 Verrucomicrobiales bacterium | reverse complement strand
CTGAACGGACCAGACCGCGACTTGTGCAACTCGGTGATCATTTCCTCCGACTGGTAGGGCGTGATCCTGGCAATCTCAGCCGAATCGCGCCGGTTCCAGAGTTGCACTTTCCACCAGTAGGTCCGGCCTGCGGCGAGCGCCGGGCCATCATAGGTCACCTTCCGTTCCGTGTTCGTGACCTTCCCACTGTCCCACAGGTCCCCCTCGCCACGATCAAGGAGGGTCTTGCTGCTGGCCACCAGAATGCGATAGGCCACCTGTTCCTGTGTCCACCCATTGGAGATGGCCTGCCAGCTGAATTGCGGAACAGCTCCCGAGTTGTCACACCCGGGCTTTTCGGCCCGCAAGCCCAATCGCCGGACAATCGAAGCAAAGGCATCCCCGGGCCGTCTGCCGAGATCGACGTAGCGGGAAAGATCTCGAAGGGCAATCACGGTGGCTCCCGACTTCTTGAGGTAGTCCATGTCCCTCCGGAAGCGCTCGACAGGGGTGGAGCAATGACGATTGACATCGGGGACACCGTGATAGGTGAGCACGGTGACCCGCCCGGAACGGGCCTCCGCCAGGGCCTGCACGATGCGGTAGTCTTCCTGCGCCCCGATCCCGCGGGTCATGGTGCTCGGAATGAGGATGGGGTGGTCGTCCCCCGGGACATAGGCCCGACCGTTTCCTCCATTGTCCTCGAGGGGACGTTCGGGGTCCCTCCCCCTCCGGGCAATCCCGTAGCCGAGATCCTGCAGAATGGCGACAACACGCCGGTCGAAGTGTCCCCCCGGGTAGGAGAAGGAAACCGGTTTTGTGATCTGGTTCTCAGCACAGGCACGATCGAACTCCTTGATCTGCCGGCGGATTTCCTCGGCGGTGAGAGGCAGCAGATTGGGATGGCTTACGGTATGGCAACCGATCTCGAAACCCTGCTCCTGCAGTTGACGCACCCCCACCCAGGTCAGTCGCTGTTCACCTCCCAGCCACCCGGAGGTAATGAAGAAGGTGGCCCCGAATCCATGCTTCTTGAGAAGGGGAGCCACTGTAATCAAATCCGACTTGTTCCCGTCATCAAAGGTGAGCACCACCAGTTTATCTGGAATGGGAAGCCGGGGCACCTCTTCGGCTCCTCGGAGTCCGGAATAAGGGAGCAACGTCAGAGCACAGAGAAGAGGTCCAATCCTCCGGAACATGGAGACAATCTGACGAACTATGCCTCCTCCGTCGAGCGGCGATCACTTCCTGGTGATGCTACCCGTATGCCGGCTGTGGAAGCAGGATTGCAACTCGCCGGGCAACGGCTACAAGCGCGGTCCAAGCTCCCGCCAACTAAAAGAGCACCCACGCCAGGAAAATGCCCGCCCCCACCCCTGCTCCAGATCCTGACCGTCTGGCGGGCTTTGTCCTCTGTCGTGGTGGCCTGGAGGAAGTAGTGGTAAAGGAACTCCGGGAACTGGAGATCGAAGTGGTGGCCCGGCGCAAGCGGGCGGTCGAAATCGTGACCAACCTGGCCGGATTCTACCGGGCCAACATGGGACTACGGTCGGCACTCAATGTCCTCCGTCCCATCCGCAGCTTCAACGCCCGGAACTACGACCTGCTCTACTACCAGTCCCGTAAGACCAACTGGCACAAGCTCTTTCCGGTGGATGCGCGGATCCGCATCGATATCAAGGGTCACTCGCCCAAGATCACGCACACCCGTTATGCCATCCACCGCGTGAAGGACGGAATCACGGATACGTTCCGCAAACTCTGCCATGGTGTTCGACCCTCTATCGAAAAGCGCAACCCGGATGTTCACGTAGTAGTCTACCTCGAAAAACACCGCGCCACCCTCGCTCTCGACATGTCCGGCACGCCGTTATTCAAACGGGGCTATCGAATCGAACATGGCGAGGCCCCCATGAAGGAAGATCTCGCCGCTGGACTCCTCTCCCTCTCCGGTTGGGACCGCCGGTCCCCTCTGCTCGATCCTATGTGCGGGTCCGGCACTCTCCTCTTCGAAGCCTGGATGATGGCGGCCGGCATCGCTCCGAATCTCCACCGGCGCTTTGGGTTTGAAGCCCTCCACGACTACGACCCGCAAATCCACGATGCGGAGCGACGCAGGCTGGAGGCACGGCAGTCCCATCCGGAGGGGATGCGGCTGCTCGGAATCGAAATCGACCAGGCTACCTTCCGTACCCTGGAGAAGATCCGCGCCCGGCATTTCCCGGAAGCTCCCATTCAACTCGAACACGGCGACTTCCGGAACCTTGATCCCGGCGACGAATTTGGCGCCGCGGTCTGCAACCCACCCTACGGGCTACGGAGCGGGGAGGAGTTCGAGATTACCCCACTCTACCAGGCACTCGGAACGTTCCTGCGTCGGCACTTCGCCGGTCGCTGCGCCGGCATCTACACCGCCAACCATGAAGCCGCACCGCATTTTGGAGGAGATCCCGGGGCCTCAGTGCCGCTGCTCAACGGTTCCCTGGAAGGCCGACTCTACCGTATTGCCCTGGACGCGGCTGGATAACACGATCTTCGATGAGCGGATTCAGATGGCCGTGAACAGCTACGGACACGATTTGTCGATGGAGGGACAGGAAACAGCCCGGCACTTCTTTCGGGCAGCTTTTCAAATCAGAACGATGGCGCTCCCTGGGAAGCTCATGATCGTTCCCTGATCAGTTCTCCTTCCCGGAAAGGTCGTGAACGGCCCGGAGAATGGCTTCCTCCGCCCCTTCGTCCCACAAGCCCGGCAACCCGTAGTAGATATTCGACCCGCCGCCCTCGTAGCCTCCTTCCCTGTGAACTCGAAGGGAGGGGATGTAGGCCATGACGTCGTTGGCATTGCCCGCCACCCAGGTTTGCCTGCCGTGTAACTCACGCTTCAAACGCAACGCATAATCAACAACCACTTCGCCGCCCAGCGAGATGAAGTCGATCGCTCCACCCAATTTCCAGAACAAGACCGGGTAAGGGTACCCTCCCTTGAGAGCACCCTGGGATTCGAGGCGCTGCTGAAGAATGCGGGCACGCGCCGCAACGTAACGGTTGGCAGATTGTGCGTCCGTTTTCAATTTGTCGGCATCGGGAAGCTGCTGAAGTTTGAGCTCGATTTCCCGAAAGCGGAGGGAAAGAGAAGGGCTGAGCACGGGCATGGGAGCAGACAGTACGTCCTGCACCGACCGGGCGAGGTCTCTGCCATAGCGCTCTGCGAGTTCGACACTGCTACGGGGAAGGGGATTCTGGTCCGCTCCACAACCGGCCCAGAAGAGCGCGGTAGCGCCGGGATAGGCTTTCTCCAGTGCGATCTGGGCGTAGCCAGGATAGTCCCCGTTCCATTGTTGAAAGCTCAAGGTGGTGGCGTGGCAGGCATAACCGAAGAGGACCGCCCGGAGCT
>DMYM01000311.1 GCA_003483645.1 Verrucomicrobiales bacterium | reverse complement strand
GTGCGGATGAAGGCCATTGCGAGCGATGACGCGGACGCCATGGAAATGAGTTTTCCCGTCTACGTGCATGGAATGCACCGCACCGAGTCCTGGAGCAGGGCCCTTCGGCCGGAGGAGGATTCAGTCGCGATTGATTTTGAGGTGCCCGCGGAGCGCCGGCCCGACCAGACCCGCCTGGAGATTCGTTATTCGCCCACGGTGGCAGGTGCGATGGTCGATGCACTGCCCTATCTTGCGAACTATCCCTATGGCTGTACTGAGCAGACGCTCAACCGATTCGTGCCGGCGGTCATTACGCAACGGCTGTTGCAGGACATGAAGATTGATCTCAATGAGGTGAAGAACAAGAGGGTGAACCTGAATCCCCAGGAGATCGGTGATGCCGCTGTGCGAGCAGCCCAGTGGAAACAGTGGAAGGATAATCCGGTCTGGGACAAGGACGAGGTGGACAGGATGGTACGCAAGGGTGTGAAGCGATTGAGGGAGATGCAGAATAGGGATGGGGGCTGGGGCTGGTTCAATGCCTATGGGGAACGATCCTATCCGCACACCACCGCCGTGGTGGTGCATGGGCTGACGGTGGCGAAGGCAAACGGGGCAAGGGTCCCGGACGACATGCTTCAGCGAGGAGTAGCGTGGCTCAAGAAGCACGAGTCCGGCCAGGCGGAGATGATCCGGATGTGGAAGAAGCGTAAGAAGCGGACAAAGCAGCGGGCGGATGCGATCGACGCCCTGGTGCGCCGGGTTCTGGGGGAGTCGGCAATGAACCACGTAGAAATGCTGGGCTTTCTCTTCCGGGACAAGGTCGAACTGCCTGTCTATGGCAAGTGCCTCCTCGGACTGGAGCTGCATCGGAGCGGAGATGCAGCAAAGCGAGATGCGGTAATCCGAAACATTGAGCAGTTCCTGAAGCTGGATGAGGAGAACCAGACGGCATGGCTGGAACTCGGGAACGGGGGTTACTGGTGGCATTGGTACGGCAGCGAGTTTGAAGCGCACGCCTGGTACCTCAAGTTGCTGGCTGCCACGAAGCCCCGGAGTCCGCAGGCAAGCGGCCTGGTCAAGTATCTCGTCAACAACCGCAAGCACGCCACCTACTGGAAGTCGACGCGCGACACGGCTTACTGCATCGAGGGTATCGCGGATTACCTGCGGGCCAGCAAGGAGGACAGCCCTGACATGGAGGTGGAGGTCGTTCTCGATGGGAAGGTTCTCAAGACGGTGAAGATTTCGAAGGAAAACCTCTTCAGTTTTGACGGGGTGGCTGTGGCCGCAGGGGATGCCATCGGCACGGGCAGGCACAAGGTGGAGTTGCGGCGCAGGGGTGAGGGGCCTCTTTATGCAAACGTCTACCTGACGGTCTTCAGCAAGGAGAAGTTCCTCCGCAAGGCCGGCCTTGAGGTGAAGGTGGACCGCACCCTCTATAAGCTCGTGCCCGTCAAGGCCGTTGAAGATGTGGCAGGATCGAGGGGGCAGGCACTCAAGCAGCGCCGGGAGAAGTACGAGCGGATGAAACTGGAGGTGGGCGACTCCGTCCAGAGCGGAGATCTCATCGAGGTTGAGTTGTCAGTGGAGAGTAAGAACGACTACAGTTATCTTGTCTTTGAAGACTGGAAGGCTGCGGGTCTCGAGGCGGTAGAACTGCGCAGCGGCCACAGTTATGGAGGGGGATTGAGCTCCTTCGTTGAGTATCGCGACGAGAAGGTTGCTCTCTTCGTAAGGAGTCTCCCCAGGGGACGGCATAATCTTAGCTACCGGCTACGCGCCGAGATCCCCGGCAGGTTCAGCGCCCTGCCGACCCGGGTGGAAGGAATGTATGCGCCGGAGTTGCGGGGAAACTCGGACGAGATGAAGATCGTGGTGCAGGACCAGTAGGCGGGGCCCGGTCCGTCGGGTTGCTGTGTCCAGGTCACGGAAATGTCCCGGGAGTGAAAGGCTCGAGTCAGGAACCCGGCTTCCATATTACGGATCCGCCTGGGGACAGGATCGTGAGCGGACTAGCCCAGGGCCAGGCTGGCTTCAAACTCCAGATTGGGATCGGCGCCTCGCTTGAGGGCTTCCTGGTAGAACTGCAGCGCTTCCTCCTTCATTCCCTTGCGAAGGTAGATGACGGCAAGGTTGTAGTAGGGGTCTGAGAGGGTGGGGTCAATCTGGATGGCAGTCTTGAAGTGGTTCTCCGCTTCATCGTCGTGATCCTCACGCCCGGCCACGTTGCCGAGGAAGACAAATGCCTTAGCGTTGTCGTTATCGAGATCCACCGCGTGCTGCAGGCTCAACCTGGAGTTCTGGAGGTCGGCGACCCGGTAGTGGCAGACCCCCAGCATGAAGTGAGCAAAGGGGAGGTTGTCGCCCCGGATGACAAGGGCGTCGTTGAAGGAGGAAATGGCGAGAGGGATGTCTTCGTTCTTCACATGCACAACTCCGAGGTTGAGCATGGTTTCAACGTGCCCCGGGTGCTGATCGAGGATGGACTCGAAAACCTCGCGGGCGGCGAGGAAGCGACCATTGGAGAAGGCCCGCCGGGCGAGTTGATCCTTGATGGTGATGCTCTGCTGGAGGCTTCTGACCGCATTGGCCACCTCATGCTGCTCGGGCCGGTCATCGAAGATGAAGTCGTCGTCAATCTTGAATTCGGCAAGGAGACGGCCCTCCTCCGCGGTGAGTTTCAATTCCTGATCGAAGAGCCCCTGGATGTTCCGGACCAGGGCCCCGCCCTGTTGTCCGATCTTCCTGATTTCGGCCATG
>DMYM01000288.1 GCA_003483645.1 Verrucomicrobiales bacterium | reverse complement strand
CTGCGACTGGGGAAGGCGCGGGGGACCCTGGGCAGTCCGCAGTGCGTGGCCTTCACGGCCACCGCGACCCCGGTGGTGCGGAAGGACATCGTGTCGGTACTGGAGCTGGAGGAACCGTTCCAGATCGTGACGGGGTTTGCGCGGGCGAACCTGAGCTTCAACATCACGCCGGTTGAGACCAAGGCGGCCAAGTTCCGCCGGACCCGCGAGGTCCTGGAGGAACACCGGACCGGCATTGTCTACTGTGCGACGCGCAAGCGGGTGGAAGAGGTGGCCGAGACGCTCAACAGCTGGGGTGTGAAGTGTATCGGCTATCACGGGGGGATGAAGGAAGAGGAACGCGAGGACACGCAGAATCAGTTCATCCGGCGCGAGGTGGATGTGGCGGTGGCGACCAATGCCTTCGGGATGGGGATTGATCGCTCGGACGTGCGCTTCGTGATCCATTTCGAGGTTCCCGGAAGTGTGGAAGCTTACTACCAGGAAGCGGGCCGGGCTGGTCGGGACGGGGAGGCCGCGCACTGTGAGCTTCTCTGGAATTACGCCGACACCCGGACACAGGAGTTCTTCCTGGAGGGGGCCAACCCCGGCTACGGGACGATCTGCCAAGTTTACCAGTTCTTCCACGAGGAAGCCAATGAAGAGCAGGAAGTTCATGCCAGCATCGAAGAGATCACGAGTGCGGTGGAGGTGAAGAACGGGATGGCAGTGAGCAGTGCACTGGCGGTCCTGGGGCGCGCGGGTTATCTTGAGCGCTTCAATGTTCCGGGCCAGCGGCGACGTGGCACGCGTCTGCGGCAGCCGGAGGTGCAGGCCAGTGGACTGGAGATCGACCGGGAGGCCCTGGAGGAGAAGGAACGGCGCGACCGGCAGAAACTGCAGGCCATGGTTGGGCTCTGCTACGGGGCAGGTTGCCGCCAACGGGCGATCCTGGAGTACTTCGGTGAGGAGGAGCCGGGTGAGTGCGGGACCTGTGACGTATGCCGCAGCGACTACGGGACGGACCGGCGTGCGCCGACCGGGGCAGAGGACCTGGTGGTGCGCAAGGTGCTGAGCGGGGTGGCACGCATGAGCCGGCGCACCAGCAAGGGCTGGGAGGGCATCTTCGGACGGGGGCGCATCGTGCAGATGCTGACCGGCAGCAAGTCACAGGAGATCATGCGGGTGCGCCTGCACGAACTTTCAACCTACGGCATCCTGAAGGGGAAGGGGACCGCCTATCTCAATGAGCTCTTTCATTCCCTGCACGCCGCGGGTCTTCTTGTCACGCAGCGGGGTGAGTATCCCCTGGTCACTCTTACGTCGAAGGGGGAGCAGGCCATGAAGGGGGAAATCGAATACAGCCTGGTCTGGCCCGAGACCCTGCGGGAGAGCACGGCGAAAAGTTCGGGAGCAGGGGCGGAGGCGGAAGGAGAGCTGCCCCCCCTTGATCCCGTCCTCTATGCCCGCCTGAAGGATCTTCGAACCAGCCTGGCAAAGGAGCACCGATTACCGCTCTACGGGGTGTTTTCCAACAAGACCCTGGAGGACCTTGCCCGGATCCGGCCCACCTCGGAGGAGGAGGCCATGGGAATCAAGGGTGTGGGCGCGGTGAAGGCGGAGAGGTTCCTTGCGCCGTTTCTGGAGCTGTTCCGGGTGGAAGGTTGAGAACGAACGCGGAGGACCAGAGCATTCCCGCCTCCAGAGCCGGGGTTTGATCCCCTCGACCGGGTTACTCTTTGACGATGACAGCCCGTGGGGGTGGGTTGTCGAGAGAGAATTCGGTGCGGACGTTTGCCTGGGAGGAGGGTGAGGTGCTGAGGATCTCGATGCCCGCCGTTCCACCGGGTTCACCGGCTACGAGAGAGCTTTCTCCTTCCGGTGTCACCAGCAGGGCGCGGGGGACGTTGGAGAGATCGGGACCGGCGGAAGTCTGGATGGATGCGCCACCGATGGCACCAAGAGTCTCGGCAGGCTCTTCCCTGGTAGCGGGTTCCTTTTCTCCGAGAGTGTCACTCAGTTTCATGAAGGCGAAGATTGCGCAGGTGAGGAGGAGGGAGGTGACGGAGAAAACCACGAGAGGCTGTCGGGGGGAGGAGGAGACGGTCTGCTTCTCCCTGTGCGCCTTCTGCTTCTCCTTGCGCACCTTTTTCTTCCGGCTCCTGGGCCGTTTCATGACGAGCGGTCGGGCGTTCACCCGCTCATCGTGGTCCTTGAGGTAGCCACAGCTATCCAGGTCGGACAGGGAATCACCCGTTTCAAAGTGGGCGAGGCATTCGACAGCATCGATGTCGAGGTGATCGCAGTACTGTGCGAGGAAACTCCTGGCGTAGGTCAGACTGGGAAACTTGGAGTAGTCGTTATTCTCCAGTTGGCGCAGGGCGGTCTGGGGAATCCGGGTGCGGTGCGAAACATCCTCGATTGACCAACCACGGCTCTCTCTGGTGGAAGTAAGGATATCGCCGAGATCAAACCGGTCTCTCATGTTGATAAGATTCTCTTGATAGAGGGTTTGGCAAGGAGAAACAAGCGGGGACCCTGCCGGAAGGATTCGAGGTCCCTTCATTGTTCTGCCAACCTTTGTGGTTCCGGAATGCGGAGTGGATCAGGGAGAGGGCGCGGTCCGTACTCTTTTTCATCAACCAATATGAATGGTCTGGTATTTCAGATTTAATGGAGGAACCCCGGGCGAGGGTTTCGTGGAACGGCGCTACCGAAGATTGGACCATGGATTGCCGGTTTGACGGGACGCGGGACGGAGGGCATAGCTTGCACCATGTCCGAAACCGAGCCCCATGTGCTCTTCGTCTGCACGGGGAACACCTGCCGCAGTCCGATGGCGGAAGGTTTGTTCCGGGTGGCAGGGGCGGAGGGCGGATTCATGGTGAGTTCGGCAGGGATTGCGGCCTACGGCGGAGGGGGCGCCAGCCTGGAAACGCTGGAGATCCTTGCCGGGCGCGGGATCGATCTGGACGGTTTCGGGAGCCGCGTGGTGGACGATACGATCATTGAGCGCTCCAGCCATGTCTTTTGCATGACGCGGGATCACCTGGACACCCTGGAAACACGCTACCCCGAGCAGCGGGACAAGTTCCATCTCGCTTGCGACTTCGCGGATATTGAAGGGGAGGTGGGTCGGGACGTGCCGGATCCCATCGGTGGAGGCAGACGGGCCTACGAGGAGGTGGCCGCCTACCTGGATCTGGCCATCAAGGGGATTCTCGGATTCTTGCGGACGGAGGAAGGTCCGCCTGTAGAATAAGGGGTCCCGACTCGTTTTCGCGATTGCGTTTCGAGGCCAGAGCGGTCACGGATGGGCCGTCCTGACGAGGGATTGAATCTTACTGATGAAGAACGCGACTCTGCGAATTGCGATAGGAGCGGACCATGGAGGGGTGGAGGTCAAGAGTGCCATCATGGAGGCGCTCCGGGCAGCCGGCAACAAAGTGGTTGATTATGGAACAAACAGCACGGATTCAGTAGATTATCCGGATTTTGCCAACGCGGTGGCGCGAAGCGTGGCGGCGGGCAAGGCGGATTTTGGGGTCCTCGTGTGCAAGTCGGGCATCGGGATGAGTATTGCGGCCAACCGGGTGAAGGGTGTGCGAGCTGCGCGTTTGTGTTCGCCCGAAGATGCAGCCATTTCGCGGAGCCACAACGACTCGAATGTTGCCTGCCTGGGAGCCAGAGAGATGTCGGCTGAGGATGCGGTGGCAATTACGGAGGTCTTTTTCAGCACGTCATTTGAGGGCGGGCGCCATGATCAGCGTGTGACCAAGGCGTCGGGGAGTCGCTTGTCGGTGAGTGACCCTGAAGTCTTCGCGGTGGTGGAAGCAGAGGGCCGACGCCAGCGAAATCACGTCGAATTGATCGCTTCGGAGAACTTTGTGAGCGGAGCGATCCTGGAAGCACAGGGATCGCTTCTCACCAACAAGTATGCAGAAGGTTATCCGGGGCGCCGGTGGTATGGAGGGTGCGAGAACGTTGATGCCGTCGAGCAGCTTGCCATTGACCGGGCCAGGGAACTCTTTGGTGCGGAGCACGTGAATGTACAGCCTCACTCCGGATCGCAGGCCAACGCGGCGGTCTATTTCGCCTTTCTCAAGCCGGGCGACAGGATTCTCACGATGGACCTGGCCCATGGCGGCCACCTCACGCACGGCCACAAAGCGAATTTCTCGGGTAAGTTTTACGAGGTGGCGCACTATGGCGTGAGCCAGGAGAATGAGCAGATTGACTACGATCAACTGGCTGCGGTGGCCGCGGAGGTGAAGCCGAAGCTCATAACCTGTGGGGCGAGCGCCTACTCGCGGGTAGTCGATTACGAGCGCATGGGCACGATCGCGAGGGAGGTGGAGGCCTACCTTTTCGTGGACATGGCCCATATCGCCGGTCTGGTGGCCGCCGGGGTGCATCCCACGCCGGTTCCACATGCGGATTTCGTGACCACCACTACCCACAAGTCGCTGCGCGGACCGCGCGGTGGACTGATCCTGTGCGGTGAGGAGTATGCCAAGAAGATCAACTCGATGGTTTTTCCGGGCGTGCAGGGTGGCCCCCTCATGCACGTGATCGCGGCCAAGGCGGTCTGCCTGGGGGAGGCGCTTCGACCGGATTTCAGGGACTATCAGGAGCAGGTCGTGAACAATGCGCGGGCCCTGGCGGCAAGACTGGGGGAGCACGGCTTCCGGATCGTCTCCGGAGGTACGGACAACCACAGCATGCTGGTGGACATGCGTCCCCTGGGACTTGACGGCACGGTGGCCGATGCGGCACTCGATGCGGCAGGGATCACGGTCAACAAGAACGCTATTCCATTTGACACGGGTTCACCCATGAAGCCGAGCGGCATCCGGTTGGGCACGCCCGCAGTGACCACCCGCGGAATGAAGGAGGCGGATCTTGAGTCGGTGGCCGACTTGATGTTCGAGGCAATTCAAAACAGGGCCGACGGGGAAAAACTGGCAGAGATCCGCGAGCGTGTTTTTGCCTTCAACCAGGACTTTCCGCTTCCTGAGTAACGGGAGGACCGACTTGTTCACAATCCCGACCTTCCCCAATTCCTGGCGGTGGAGAACTGGAGGTTGAAGGGTGCGTTGAATTTGCCCCCGCCCTCTCTTGTCCAGGAGAGGGAAGAATGGCGGCTACTTAAAATTCCGTGATTGTTGGAGGATTGTAAGAGCATGAAATGCGTGGCAAAAGGGAGTGCAGAATCCGCAATCATTGGTAAGCTGCGCGGCCTTTTCCCGACACGTTCAAGATGAATTCTCTGCATACCTTTTCTCTGGTACTTGCAACTGCAGTAGTTTTGTCCCCCGTGCCCGCCGGGGCACAGACCGGACCGGATCGTTCGGCCCAGGTTGAAAAGGCCCTGCAGGTGGTAAAGGAGTACATCGCGGCGGAACAATCGAGTGCGGGGGAACGCGTGCAGAGTCGCAGCGGGATGCTGGAGTTCAGTTTCCGGAGTACCCGGGAGAATGGGAACTACCGTGTCCTGAGTGAGCGCGACTGGCGCGAATGGGAGATGGAACGTCCCGCCGGTGTGCAACGGCTGCAGTTGATCGGCCAGCCTCAGGTGGAGTCGATCGGAGACGATCTCGTTCGCGTCCACTGTGCAGTCCACGTGAATACGGTTGAAGGTGGAGAGAACTGGGAGGGTGTGTCGATGCGGAGTTTTGACGTGCGCATCAGGGATGGGGGTCCGCGCATCCGGCATGAGCGTCTGCTGGCGGCCCGGGAGGGGATCAAGCCCGGACAGTGGAAGAAGTTGCGCAAGATTGACAACGGTGTGCGGAGCAACCTGCGGACTTCTCCGACGACGCGGAAGAATAACATCGTGGGTAAGCTGGAGCCCAACGAAGCCGTGCACGTCTGGGACCAGGAGGACGAGCGTTGGCTTTTCGTGCGGACGGAGAACGGGCTGACCGGGTTTTTACACCGGAGCCAGATCGATTTCAGTGCGCCTCCCCAGGGCACTGGCACCACGCCGGAAGAGCAGGCGGAGCATGAAATCCGCCAGCAGAAGAACCATCCATTCGGAGTGGTTCTCCCTGGCAGACCCGGCTATATCCTCAATCCCTACACCAACACGATTGTGGATGTGCGTGGCCTGCGTGTCGGCACGCTGGTGCGCGATCCCCGTGATCCGGTCAGGAACCGCGCCTTTCGCGTGCCCTTCGGGGGGTCCCCGGGCCGGGCGGTAATCGTGGAGGAAGACTGACTCCGGGAGTGCGTCCGCTCCAGCCGCCCACGGTCTCCTGGTGCGAGGCCAGGCAGGTGTATTCCTGAGAGCGTGTCCGGGGGGGCAGGAAAACTGGGCTTCACCATCTGGGATGGAGGGGACTTCGGTTGTTTTACCCGCTTAATGGCCTTGAATGCGGTAGGGAGTGTCCTATCTTCCGCCCCCCCGGCGGAGGTCGGAAATTTTCGATCATGCCATACGGAAAGAAGAACCCCTTCCCGAGCCCAATTCTCAGGAGCTATGATCTCAACACATCTGGCTCGGAGAAGGAAACCTATCACGTGGAATTGTCGCTGGAGGGGTCTGGACTTGAGTATGTGGTGGGCGATGCTCTTGGTGTTTTCCCACGCAACCCGGAAGAACAGGTCGACGAGATTCTTTCGGGCCTTCCTTTCAGCGGGAACGAGGAGGTTCCCCTGCCGAATGGTGGTGAGGCTTCTCTGCGGGAAGCCCTGATCACGGCCTACGACATCCGTTCTCTCACGCCCAAGTTCCTGAAGGCCTGGCAGGAGCGCAGTGGATCGCCCCACCTTCGTTCGGTAGTGGAAAGCGAAGATCGCAAGGTGATGAACGATTTTTGCTGGGGCCGGGAGGTAATCGATCTCGTGACCGATTACCCGGCGGACTTTGCGAACGAGGAGGATTTTGTTTCCGTGCTGAAGAGACTCCAACCGCGGCTCTACTCCATATCCTCCAGTCCGAACGCACACCCCGGGGAAGTGCACCTGACCATTGTGATCGTGCGCTACCACTCGCACGGACGGCAGCGTGGCGGGGTGTGCTCAACCTTCTTTTCTGATCGTGCGGATGGCATCCAGCCCGGTGTCTTCGTGCATCACAACAAGGCCTTCCAACTGGTGGAGGACAATGATGCGCCCATCATCATGGTGGGTCCCGGGACCGGGATTGCGCCCTTTCGCGCCTTTCTGGAGGAACGCAAGCTGAGGGGGGCGAAGGGGAATAACTGGCTGTTTTTCGGCAATCCGTATCGTAAAACCGATTTCCTGTATGAGGAGCAGTTCACTTCTCTGCAGAAGGAAGGTCTTCTGAGTCGCTTCGACCTCGCTTTCTCCCGTGACCAGGCCGAGAAGATCTATGTTCAACACCGCATGGAGGAAAAGGGCCAGGAAATCTGGTCCTGGTTGGAGGATGGGGCCACCTTATACGTTTGTGGTGATGCCACTCGGATGGCCAGAGACGTCGATGCCACCCTGCACGGCATCGTGGAGAAACACGGTGGCAGGAGTGAGGAGGAGGCCAAGGACTTCGTGAAGGCCCTCAAGAAGGAGAAGCGTTATCAGCGGGACGTGTATTAGGCAGGAGCGAGGAAGGGGACAAGAGGCCGAATGCGGGCCAATGGAGAATATTCAAGGTGGATTCCGGTGATCGGGAGCCTGTGGAGGGCTCCTGTTTTCTGTCAGAAGAGCCTCGGATGAATGAGGGGCGGTCCCGCGGCTGTTCCTTGAATTGCCGGGGGTCCCGGCTTGCTCAAACGGGCGTTTAAGTCCAGATTGACCCTTTCTTCGGAGCGCATGAATTTTTTCCGCCAATTTGCGTCGAACCTGGTGAAGGGGCCCGTTCCCGGCGACGCCGCAGGGGAAGGGGGCCCTGACACACCTTCCGACGCGGAGTTGGTGAACAGATGCCAGGAGGGCGACTACAGCGCCTTTGATGCTCTTGTTACCAAACACCGTGGCCGGGTCTATGCTATGATTCAGAACATGGTCAGGAATGAAGCCGACTCGTGGGACCTTGCTCAGGAAGTCTTCGTGAAAGTGTGGAAGGCACTTCCGAAGTTCGAGGCGCGCGCCCGCTTTTCGACCTGGATGTACCGCATTACGCACAACGTGGTCTACGACTGGATGCGCAAACGAAAAATGGAAACGGCGGGTGAACTGGATGATAATCTGCTGGACCGGGAAGCGATTGCGGCGGGGGCACAGGCGATCCCGGCGCGGATGGCCCGTCCGGATGAGGCCCTCTCGCAGGGGGAGCTGCGGGCCAATATCGAGGGGGCCCTTGAGAAACTTTCCCCTGAACATCGGGAAGCAATCCTGCTTCGCGAAGTGCAGGGTTTAGAGTATAAAGAGATTGCCGACGTGATGGAGTGCTCCATCGGGACGGTAATGAGCCGGCTGTTCTACGCCCGGAAGAAACTGCAATCCCTGCTGACCAAGTCATGAAGAACGATCGTAAAGAGGAACTCCTTACCCGTTGGATGGACGATGGGTTGAGCGATGAAGAACTGCGAGAACTGGAACCGGTCCTGGCTGAGCATCCCGAGCTTCACGAAGAGCGTGCGGACTACGCCCGTCTGCGGGAAGAACTGCGGGCCGCTGTTCCCTCCGAGATCGAGCCTCCCTTTCCCGACTTCTTTAATTCGCACCTTGAGCGCCTAGTAAGGGAGGAGGGACGAGGGATGGACAAGACTGATTCGCGCCGGGGTGAGGGCGCCTTCAACCGTCTTTGGTTCTGGTGGATGGCTCCGGCAGCTACCGCTGCTGTGGTGATGGCCTTCCTGCTTGGCATGAAGAGTGCACAGCCGGCAAACCAGGGAGGGGTGGTCGACGCGGCGGCGGGTTCGGAAGTCTACTCCCCGCTCTCCGACGTTTCCACCGAGATCATTTTCGACAGGGAATCGGATTCCACCCTGCTAGTGGTCGAGGGCCTTGCTCCCCTTGCGGACACCGATCTTGTGACCGCGGAAGGTTTTCTCGACGGTGAGCACGGCTACTACGTGAATAGCGAGAATGTTTACTAACCGAGGGTGAAGACACTGCGGACATTCCTGCTCCTTTCTCTCGCCCTTCTGGAGGTGGCGGGCGCGCAGGATCCCGGCAAGGAAGTCATCGGGCAGATCCGGACCG